>JALNZD010000045.1 GCA_023229505.1 Bacteroidales bacterium
TTAACCCCAAGGCCTTGGATGATTATCAACAAAAATATAAAGAAAAGAAAATCAATCAACTAAAGAAGAGAATCGCTCAACTTGAAGCTGCTTGAAAAAAGAAGTTATATAAGAGGTGGTCATTAAGAAGTTATTTTTTAATTATTGACTAATGACCATTGACCAATGACTACAGATAGAACCTCCATGCGCAAAAATACCCTTCAGGATGCGGATCAGGCGGGCAGGAAATACACCCGGTCTTTATCAGCGGATTGATAGTCTGTGCAAAAGTCGTGTATTCAACCAAACCGCCGGATTTACAGGGATAATCCTCGAGCCCTTTGTGCTTACGGGCTGCCTGGACGCGGCATTCATTCATCCGGAATACAAAACTGGCGGGTGTTTCTTCAACAATTGATTGCTTGTTGATGGTGGCATAAAGCCTGAACTGCAATGCTGTTTTCAGTCCTTCCAGCCCGGGGTTTTCGGGTAAATTGAGAAAATTCATTATTGACCAGGCCTCGAAGGGTGAGAAATGTGCCCAGCATGTGTCGTTGCAACGTTTGGCATCGAACTGACCATGGCTGAACTCAACCGCCTGGAACCAGATACCATCGTTAGCCAGCCAGTTTATGGCCACGCTTTCGATCAGTTTATCCATCTTTTCTTCCGGAAGATCGAGTAATGGGCCGGGAATATTGTCTTTCATCTCAAAACCGAGGGTCTTGGCCAGACGGCTGAGCTGGATGCCGGAACTTCTTGAATAGGCTTCTTTCAGCACTTCAAATGCTTTGTCGCGCCCATACTGATGCCGGACTTCTGCAAACCACATGGCATGATGCATCATGATCCGGTGAAAAAAGTCCATTAGCAAACGGGCCTTCTGTTCTTTGTTCAGGCTGTCTTGTGTTTGATAATTGCCGTCCATTTTACTGGGTGAATTTTTTTATCATGGGCAGGCTGGTCAGGATGTTCGACAGGATATCCTGGGATATCTCACTGCCATATTCCTTGAGTTTTTCGAGTATCAAAACACGTTTAGCATCCGGATTTTCCCCGGAGGATAAGATCTGTTTGATTTCCCTGACCTGCATTCCTTTCAGTTCATCCTGCAGTGCGCCGGTTATCACAAGAAAGAACTCATCGGTCGTTTCTTCAGTTTTAGGCAGGCCGAGTGTTTCAAGCTCATCAATGGAAGCCTGGAGGATTTCGCGGCCAAGTTTTTTACAACTATCGAGATAAATATTAAAACCGGTCGTATCCCGGAGTGACCAGCTGCTGTAATCATACTCAATACTTTCGATCTGTTTTATTTTCAGGCTATTTTCCCCGAAGATGCGAGCAAGAATAATGATTGTAGATTTTTTCCAGGCATCCAGGTCGAAATCTTTGTTATTCAGCTTATCCATCTGGATTTTAAGGAGCTGTATTTCTTTTTCAGGCATAATTTATTCAAGTTAGAAAGTTTAAAGATATATATAATTGAGATGTCATCTCGTATGGTGTTAATATCTTGATTAACCCTATCCCGTCCCAGGTATTATCTTTGTAAAACCAAGAAAATTGAATTTGATCTCCAAACTAACTATAGCGAGAATTCTTGAAGATGCCCATATCGAGGAGGTGATCGGTGAATTTGTAAAGCTTAAAAAGAGCGGGCAGAATTATAAAGGGCTCAGTCCGTTTACTTCTGAACGCAATCCTTCTTTTTATGTTTCGCCTGCCAAAGGGATTTATAAATGCTTTAGTTCGGGAAAGGGCGGGAATGTTGTTAACTTCCTGATGGAGCATGAGCATTTTACTTACCCGGAAGCGCTTCTTTTCCTTGCAAAGAGGTACGGCATAGCTGTAGAGGAAGACGAGGTCAGCCCGGAAGATGTGCAGGCGGAAAATGAGCGGGAGACCCTTTTCCAGGTGACGGCTTTCGCCCTGAACTTTTTTACAAATAATTTACTGGAAACTGAAACTGGTAAGGCTATTGGTTTAGAATACCTGAAAGACCGTGACCTCAGGCTGGATACTATTAAAAAATTCCAGCTCGGTTACAGTCCTGAAAATTGGGATGCGTTTACAAAGCACGCCCTTGAACAGGGGTATAAGCTCGAATACCTGGAAAAGACCGGGCTTACGATAAACAAAGATGGTCGCAGTTATGACCGTTTCAGGGGAAGGATTATTTTTCCTGTCCATAATATTTCAGGCCGTATCCTGGGTTTCGGGGGCAGGACATTGCTTAAGGACGACAACGTACCAAAATACGTCAATTCGCCTGAATCGGATATTTATAACAAGAGCCAGATCTTATTCGGGCTCTATTTTGCCAAGAATGCCATCATCAGGCTCGACAACTGCTATCTTGTCGAAGGTTATACTGATGTGATTTCCCTGCACCAGGCCGGGATTGAGAATGTCGTGGCTTCTTCAGGCACTTCCCTGACAGAGGAACAGATCCGCCTGATTAAGCGATATACACCTAATATCACCATTCTTTACGATGGTGATCCTGCCGGGATCAAAGCTTCATTCCGGGGTATCGATATGGTGCTGGAGCAGGGAATGAATGTCCGCATCGTATTATTTCCCGATGGAGAAGATCCCGATTCCTATGCCCGGAGGCACAGGCGCGCCGAATTGGAGGAGCTGATCACAGGCAAGGCGCAGGACTTCATCCGGTTCAAAACGAGCCTGCTGTTAAAGGAAGCCGCCGGCGATCCGATAAAGCGGGCCGGCCTGATAAAGGAAATTGTCGGAAGTATTGCCCTTATCCCGGACCCCATTTACCGTTCGGTTTATATCAAGGAATGCAGCATGTTGATGGAAATTCAGGAACAAACCCTGATGAATGCCCTGAACCGCCTCCTTTACCAGCGCAACCGGCGTCAGGCAGAACAGGAGGCTGTGAAACAGGAAGTGGAATTCCCTGAACCGCCTTCCTTCAGGCAGGTTGAGGCTGATCAGTCGAGCAGCGAGTTTCAGGAAAGGGACCTGATCCGCTTAATGCTCATGTATGCCAATTATGATATCCAAATTGAAGATGATAATGGCGATGGGCAGTTTTCCAAGCAGAGGATCCCTGTTTCACGCTACATTATTGAAGAGATCCACAGGGATGATATGAGTTTCCGCAACCCGGTATATCAGAAAATTTTTGATGTCTTTGACCAGGCCCTGCAAAATGGTGAAGAGCCTGATGAGAAACGTTTTATCCGGGATAATGAAGATGAAGTCCTGAGCACAACAGTCAGAGATTTGCTGCTTTTTCCTTATGAATTGAGTGAAAATTGGCTACGCAACCGGGTGCTGGTGGTCACTGAGAAAGACAACCTTCTTCAGGCTGTCGAAACTACTTTGCTTTCCTTCAAATCGAAAACTATTGACCGCATGATCCTCGATATCATGAAAGAAATGAAGGCATCCACTGATGAAGAAGATATTATGATCCTGCAGGCCAGGCAGAAAGAGCTGAAGGATATTAGCCGCAAGATTAACGGACAGCTGGGAAGGGTAGTGGTTAAATAGTTAACAGGTCGTCAAAAGGGAATTATAAGTAAGTTGAAGTATACAAAAACACAACGAGGACCAAACCTTGCGGGATGATCCTCGTTCACTTTTCGGTCGCCGAAGCTTCCGTATTGCGCCAGGCTACTGTTAGTTTGACTGACCTTTGAATCCGGTTCCTTTCGGTTCCTTTTCCTGGGGGTCGGAGCTCGTTCGGCGTGGCCTTGCGGCTTTAGCGTCCTGGTTCTCCAGCTCTGCGGTCGCCGGTCATCTCTCACGCTGCCTTTCGACATTGTTTGATCTGGACTCCCCCTCTGTGCCTGGTACCTTGCGGCCCCGGTCTTTGGGGCGGACTTTGGCGCTGCCTCCTCCTGACGGACTCAGCGTTGCCTCTGCCCTGCGTTCCCGAGCCAGCCTTTTATCGCTGACCTGATGAAACAAAGATAGAACGATTTAACAGACGAATGCAAGCTTTTTAGCTCTTTACTGTTAACAACTTAAACACATAGGTTATTAACAATTGTTCATAAGTTTGCAAAGAGTGGAAGATCAACTGCCTACTTTAAACTATCAACTGCTCTGATTGTTTCTTCAATAATCCTTGGAAAGTGCAAATACTCTAGTGCATGCACCTTTTTCGCTATACTTTCAGCCGTATCTTCAGGAAGTATATCGAATGAATCCTGAAAAATGATCTCCCCTTCATCATAATGATCGTTGACATAATGAATAGAAATCCCGGTTTGTTTATCGCCCGACTGGATCACCGCCTGATGTACTTTATCGCCATACATCCCTTTTCCACCATATTTTGGCAGAAGAGCAGGGTGTATGTTTATTATCCGACGGGAAAAGGCTTTTAGAAGATAGTCGGGGATAAGCCATAAAAAACCGGCTAAAACGATAAAATCAATTTTATTCCTTTGAAGGGCATCAAGGATGACTTCACTTTCATAAAATTCCTTCCTGGTGAAAACCAAAGAGGGTATACCAAGTTTTTTAGCTCGTTCCAGGACAAAAGCATCAGGCTTATTAGCGAGGACCAGTGAAACGCGGATATCCCGGACAACCAGGAAATATTCCGCAATATTTTGAGCATTTGTCCCGCTGCCTGAAGCGAATACAGCTATTTTTTTCATTTAATTCCAGGTTCTGCAGGTCAAATATAACCATTTTCATTTTATGAATAGATTATGCGCTTTAATGCATTGATCCAGAATTGGTAAGATATAAATGAAGAAGATGATGGTTTAAAGAATTTAATTAATGATATATAATTGATATTGTGTGATATATAAAAATGTACCATCAAAATATTTTTATTTCTTGTTGTTTTGTGTCAAGAATATTACTTTCTTTGCAGCTTGTTTAACCAAAATCATTTTAAGTATGTCTGACATAGCAACCAGAGTCAAAGCTATCATAGTTGATAAGCTTGGTGTAGATGAAAACGAAGTTACTCCCGAAGCCAGCTTCACAAACGATTTAGGCGCTGATTCCCTGGATACGGTTGAACTCATCATGGAATTCGAAAAGGAATTCAACATTGCTATTCCCGATGACGCAGCTGAAAAGATAGGAACAGTTGGTGATGCGATCAAATACATCGAAGAGAACACCAAATAAATCTTCTTATCTTACATGCTCCTACGCCGAGTAGTTATTACCGGACTTGGTGCCCTTACCCCATTGGGCAATACGGTCGAGGAACTCTGGACCGCATTGATCAATGGGGTTAGTGGCGCCGCCCCAATCACCCGTTTTGATGCATCCAACTTCAAGACGCAGTTTGCCTGTGAGCTTAAGAATTTTGATATTAACAATTTCTTTGACCGTAAAGAAGCCAGGAAATACGATCCATATGCCCAATACGCCATGATTGCAGCCGAGCAGGCAGTAAAGGATTCGGGTATCGATCTTGAAAAGGTCAACAAAGAAAGAATAGGTGTTATTTGGGCATCAGGTATCGGCGGTCTGGAAACTTTTGAAAATGAAGTTGTCAATTGGGCCCGCGGAAATGGCATCCCACGGTTCAGCCCCTTTTTCATTCCTAAAATGATTGCTGATATAGCAGCGGGCCATATATCTATCCGGTTTGGCTTCATGGGTCCTAATTTCGCTACTGTTTCAGCTTGTGCCTCATCAGCAAACGGGATGGTTGATGCTTTTAATTACATCCGGTTGGGTTATGCCGATATGTTCGTCACCGGTGGATCGGAAGCATCAATTACTCCTGGTGGTGTTGGGGGATTTAATTCTATGCATGCCATCTCCACCCGGAACGATGATCCTAAAACCGCATCAAGGCCTTACGATAAGGATCGAGATGGTTTTGTACTGGGGGAAGGGGGCTGTGGCCTTGTATTTGAAGATCTTGAACTTGCCAAAGCCAGGGGGGCGAAAATCTATGCTGAAATTGCAGGAGGTGGACTATCAGCGGACGCATACCACATGACTTCCCCGCATCCGGAGGGTAAAGGTGCAGCTATCGCCATGGTTAACGCATTGAAAGACGCAGGAATGAACCCTGATGAAATCGACCATATCAACACCCATGGTACTTCTACTCCGCTGGGCGATATAGCTGAACCCAAGGCAATTCTGACTACTTTCGGTGAACATGCTTATAATATCAGCATCAATTCAACCAAGTCAATGACTGGCCATTTGCTTGGCGCAGCAGGTGCCATTGAAGCAATAGCAACCATTATGGCTATCCGTAATAATATCGTCCCCCCAACGATAAACCATTTTACGGATGACCCCGATATCGACAATAAATTAGATTTCACTTTCAATCTGGCCAAAAAGAGAGTAGTAAATGCTGCGCTAAGCAACACTTTTGGGTTTGGTGGACATAATGCCTCAATCATCTTTAAAAAATACCAGGGATAAATTCCTGCATTCCCGGTGATGGTTAAATTTTTCATTGTACAATTCGCAAAAGACAAAGTCCTTTATACAGCAATAAAAAATCTGCTGGGCTTCTATCCCCGTAATATCTATTTATATAAAGTTGCGCTTTCCCATAAATCGGCACCACAAGTTTGGCTGAAAGGGCAACAGGTGAATAATGAGCGGCTGGAATACCTTGGTGATGCAATACTGAGCTCTGTTGTGGCTGATTATCTCTATAAAAAGTTTCCATATCAGAATGAAGGATTTCTGACAGACTTACGGTCCCGCATCGTCAGCCGAAGCCGGTTTAATAAATTAGCCCTCAAAATGGGCCTGAATAACCTGATCTTTCAAGGTAATGGTAATTTTACTTCCAGCAAATCCATTTTCGGGGATACATTCGAGGCCCTGATCGGGGCCATTTATCTGGATAAAGGTTATAATTTCACCCGGAAAACCATTATCCGCCGGATAATAGATGTACACCTGGATGTAGATGAAATCGAACGGACCGATACTAATTATAAGAGCCGCATACTGGAATATGCCCAGCGTGAAAAGCGGCCCCTGGAATTTAAAGTGGTGCAGGAGATTGGCGAAGGACACCGTAAACAGTACCTTGTTGAACTATTTCTGGACAATGAGCCTGTGTCACGCGGGCAGGATTTTTCGATCAAAGCGGCCGAACAAATAGCAGCGGAAAAAGCATGTGAGGAATTGCTGGATGATTAAAATGGGACTCCATCTATTTTAAATAAGATGGGGTCCCGATTGTTTTTTTCTTTAATTTCATTTCCAAATTTTTAATAACATCCCCAATGCAAACCATTCCACTTTCTCGCGTTGTCAAATGCTTCCTTCCTGCCCTGTTTTTATTCCAACCATTTTTCCTCTTTGCTTATCCCGGTCAGGTTGTTAAATCTTTTGACCTTCCCGGCCAATATAGTACCGGCTTGACTTTCGATGGCGTTAACATCTGGGTAGCTGACCGGAAAACTGACCTGCTTTATTGCATCGAACCAGTGACAGGTAAGGTAGTCCGCACCCTTCAATCTCCCGGGTACTGGCCGCTGGCCCTGGCATGGGACGGTCAGTCGCTCTGGAATTCCGACCTGAAGGGGGGCAAGGATGTTTCTGAGGAATATGATGGAGTGATCTATAAGATCAATCCTGTTAACGGAAGTATTCTTCAAACCCTGGAATCTCCTTCTAAAAGCCCGGTCGGCCTTGCTTTTGATGGCAAATATCTCTGGTGCATCGATGATCTTTCAGATGAAATTATCCAGTTCAGTCCCCTTGACGGTACTACCATCCTCTCCTTTACATCCCCTACACCCAATCCGACAGGCCTGGCTTATGACGGGAAATACCTCTGGGTGTCCGACCGTGGAAAGGATGAAATCTACATGGTCCACCCTGAAAATGGCCGGGTAATCCTGATCCTGAATTCCCCGGGGCCTTATCCCACGGGCCTTTGTTATGACGGGAAAAATTTGTGGAATATAGATTACCAGAATGATAAACTTTATCAGCTTACCATTATGGATGATGAAAATTTCATGAAATCAAGAGAGAGGAATGGCAAAGTGATCTTTACGCACCAGTTGAAGAATTTCGGACCGGGAATGGTAACCTCTGCTGACCTTTACATTGCGATTCCGGTGAACCGGGATAACCAGGAGTTAATGGGTAACCCGACTTTCAATATGGATCCGACTGATTTTGTAACGGACCGCTGGGGACAGAAAACGGCCCATTTCTATTTTGAAAACCTGAAAGCGGGGGAAACGAAAACGGTGGAAATGTCAACGGTAGTTAAAACCTGGGAAGTCCGCTATTTCATTTTTCCGGATAAAGTTGGATCATTGGATCAGGTGCCTGAAGAGATCAGTAATAAATACCTTGAAGATAACGAGAAATTCCAGCTTACCCACCCCATCATCCGGCGGGCGGTCAGCCAGGCGGTCGGTGATGAAATGAATCCATACTGGATCATGCGCAACATTTTTGACTATATCAACGATAATATGTACTATGAGATGACGGGTGGCTGGAACACTGCTCCAACGGTACTTGCACGAGGTAACGGGTCGTGTTCTGAATATACTTTCGTTTTTATATCTATGTGCCGTGCAGCAGGCATTCCGGCACGCTATGCAGGCTCTGTAGTTGTACGAGGCGAAGAAGCAAGTATGGATGATGTATTTCATCGTTGGGCAGAGGTTTATCTTCCGGGTTATGGATGGATCCCTGTAGATCCAAGCCGGGGAGACCAGGATTGGCCGCGCGACCAGGCTGCTGCCATTGGCAGTGTAAGCGGGACTTTGCTGATTACTACCCAAAGCGGAGGTGGTTCGGAAACGCTTGGATGGACATATAATTCCAACCAGTTCTGGACAACAGAACCTAAGACCTATGTTAATTTTGAGAATTTTGCCGACTGGGAAGTCATGCCATAAATGGAGGTTTAAGTTTCTAGTTTCTAATTTCTAGTTTCAAGTAATTATGAAAAGATTCAGATCATTATTCCTCTTTCCAGCATCTTGTTTCATCCTTCTTTTCTCATCCTGTTCCTCTGATGAAGAAGTCAGGCTGGATTCGCCGGATGGGAGGAATAACATTGTTTTTATCCTTAAGGATGGTATTCCATATTACCAGGTACTTCGGGATAACCGCATCATTCTTGATACTTCCGGCCTTGGATTCGATTTGAAAGATGCTCCTCCGCTGAGGGGTAATTTTAAGATGGAACAGGCTACCATGTCGGGCAACCGTGACAGGTGGGAGCCTGTCTGGGGTCAGCGGAGCAGGATCAGGGACTCGCATAACCAACTTTTAGTTACCCTTAAGGAGCAGGCAGAACCATACAGAAAGCTGCAACTTGAGTTTAAAGCCTTTGATGATGGGGTTGGTTTCCGTTACATCATTCCCGAACAACCTGACCTCATAAAGCTGGAAATAATGAATGAGGCTACTGAATTTCTATTCCGGGAAGACCTGAGTGCCTGGTGGATTCCCGGAGATTACGACAATCATGAATTTCTTTACCGTAACACGCCTTTGAGCAGGATTGATTCAGCTAACACTCCGCTGACCCTCGAATCCACCGACAGCCTGTGCATGAGCATTCATGAAGCCAGCCTGGTCAACTATCCTGAAATGCGGCTCAAAAGATCCGGGGATAACCCGCTGAAACTTATATGCGACCTTGTCCCCTGGCCGGATGGCGTAAAAGCTAAAGTGGAGGTGCCGTTTAAAACACCCTGGCGGACAATTCAACTGGCCAGTGAAGCCGGCAGGTTGATCGAATCAACACTAATGCTTAACCTCAATGAACCAACATCCCTTGAAGACGTTTCATGGATAAGGCCCATGAAATATGTCGGCATCTGGTGGGGACTTCACCTGGGGAAGTATACCTGGATGGCCGGCCCCAAACATGGAGCCACTACGGCCAATACCAAGCAATATATTGATTTTGCCGCAGAAAATGGGATACCTGGTGTTCTGGTCGAAGGATGGAACAAAGGCTGGGAAAATTGGGTCGATGGGGTGGAATTTGACTTTCTACACGCTTATGATGATTACAACCTGGCTGAAGTGGCTGCTTATGCAAAAAGCAAAGGTGTTTACCTGATCGCGCATAATGAAACAGCCGCCAATGCAGAATGGTATGACAAACAGGCCGATACGGCTTTCGCCTTATATCAGAGCCTGGGGATCCATGCCGTTAAAACCGGGTATGTCGGACGGATCAGGCCATTGGGGCAATACCATCACGGGCAGTGGATGGTGAACCACCATGCCCGGATCGTGGAGAAAGCGGCACAACACCAGATCATGGTTGATGCCCATGAAGCGGTCAAAGCGACCGGTCTTGAAAGGACCTGGCCGAATTTCATGACCAGGGAATGGGCACGGGGTAATGAGTACGAAGCCTGGAGCGAAGGTAACCCGCCTGATCATACCTGTATCCTGCCGTTTACCCGTGTCCTGGCCGGCCCGTTGGATTATACACCCGGAATCTTTGGCCTGTATTTCAAGGAATTTAAACCTGATAACCGGGTCCATACCACCCTGGCGAAGCAACTGGCCCTGATGGTGATTATTTACAGCCCGCTGCAGATGGCCGCCGACCTGGTCGAAAATTACAAAGGCCATCCGGCTTTCCGGTTTATCAGGGATGTCCCGTCAGACTGGGATGATATAAAAGTTTTAAATGGAAAGATTGGGGATTATGTCACCATTGCCAGGAAGAAAAAAGATGCCTGGTATCTCGGATCGATCACGGATGAAAACGCCCGGGAGTTTACTTTCAAACTTGATTTTTTAGATGAAAAAATCAATTATGAAGCGACCATTTATGAAGATGGTCCTTCCGCTGACTGGGAAACCAACCCGCTGGAATATTTGATCGAAAAGAAGCTGGTTAAAAAGGATGATGAATTTAAAATGGTGCTTGCGGCAGGCGGCGGGCAGGCGGTGGTGATAAGACCTAATGAATAGTGAATAATGAATAGTGAAAAATGAAAAGTTAGTTATTAGGTAATAAATAATTTAGAATTCAACATTCAACATTAATCAAAGTGCCTAGAAAGCTGAAACTGACATCCGGTACTTCTTATGATTATACCACTATTGGCATTGCCTGTCATATGAAAGATTATCGTTTCACTTTCTTTCTAAACGATCAACTGGGATTTCAAATGAAGCGGATGGAGGACCTGTTATACGGCGATGGGAAGGACTCCCTCGGTTACTCATTTTATTTCTTCAGAAACCCTGAAGAAAGAAGGAGTTTTTACCTGGTTTCTAATTATCATGAAGAAGGAAGGCTTATACCTGCGGAAAAAGGGGCGGATTTCTTTCTCATCGTCAATGATATCTTACCGGCAAGCCGTAAGAAACAATTGATCAGCCAGATCCAGAAAATACCTCAGGTTTTGGCTGCTTATGATATTCCAAAAGGGAAGGCGAATAATTTAGAACTGATTTTTGAGGAGATCGAGTTGCACTTGCTTTGAGATGTCATCTCATTTTCCTTAAACCACTCCCGTAAACTGCCTCAAAAACCTGACATCATTTTCGAAAAATAACCTGATATCCTGTATCCGGTACTTTAGGATTGCGATCCGCTCTATGCCCATTCCGAAAGCAAAACCCGTATACTCTTCGCTGTCGATGCCGCAGTTTTCCAGGACGCTCGGATCCACCATACCACAACCGAGGATTTCCACCCAGCCGGAATACTTACAGATCGGGCAGCCTTTCCCGCCACAAACAAAACAGGTTATATCCATCTCTGCAGATGGTTCAGTGAAGGGGAAATAACTCGGGCGGAAACGCACTCGCGTCCCTTCACCGAACATTTCATGGGCAAAGTAATAAAGTGTCTGTTTCAGGTCGGCAAATGAAACATCAAGATCAACATAAAGCCCTTCCACCTGGTGAAAAATACAATGGGCACGTGCCGAAATGGCCTCGTTGCGGTAAACACGGCCTGGATAAATTTCCCGCAGCGGTGGCTTGCGAAGTTCCATTGCCCTGATCTGAACCGGGGAAGTATGGGTCCGCAAGACAATTTCAGGATCCCTTTCAATAAAAAATGTGTCCTGCATATCCCTTGCCGGGTGATCCTGCTGGAAATTCAAGGCCGTGAAGTTATGCCAGTCGTCTTCTATATCCAGCCCTTCGGCTACGACGAAACCAATCCGGGAAAATATCTGGACAATTTCATTCCTTATGATCGACAGCGGGTGCCTTGAGCCCAGTTGCATAAAATCCACGGGAAGGGAGAGGTCGATACCGGATTTCACTTCAGTTGCACCTGCTTCAATTTGCTCCTTTAACAGATTAACTTTATCCTGGGCCTTGTTTTTCAGGTCATTCAATGCCTGGCCCACTTCTCTTCGCTGTTCAGGCGGGACATTCTTAAAATCTTCAAATAAGTCAGGAATAAGCCCTTTCTTGCTGAGGAACTTTATACGGAACTGCTCCAGCTCCTCCGCATTTTGAGTAGAGAACTGCCCGATTTCAGCCAGGTATTGTGATATCAGCTCTTGCATCAGCTTAGAAATATTCCAAGTTTCAAGTTTCAAGTTTCAGAAAATGACCACTTTATGACTATTAACAAATACCCAATAACCACTAACTATTATTTTATTACCTCAATAGTCATCGTTACAGCGCTCACCGGTTTGTCGCCTGGTCCGGTGGGGATAGCGGCGATCTTGTCAATCACATCGAAACCGGATACAACTTCTCCGAAAACAGTGTAGCCTCCGTCAAGCCAGGGGGTTCCGCCAACGGTGGTATAAGCTTTACGCTGTTCAGCCGAGTAAGTTGTGTTGTAACGCTTCTCGTATGAGTTGAGAGTTTCGTTCGACAGCACGGTTCCCTGCACGATGTAGAACTGGCAGCCGGAAGATGCTTTCTGGAGATTGACCTGGTCACCGGTGCGGGCTGCAGACAGTGCGCCTTTTTTGTGCAGGTGGTTGACCTGGATTTCAGCCGGTATCGTGTAGCCCGGATCCTGGCGGCCATCCTTGTTGCCTCCGCCCTGTATCATAAACCCTTTAATAATCCTGTGGAAGGGGGAATCGTTATACCATCCTTCCTTGATCATTTTTATGAAATTGTCCCTGTGTTTAGGGGTGTCATTATAAAGCTTTGCGGTGATATTACCGTAGCTGGTCTTGATAAGGACGAGGGTTTCACTCTGTGGTTTGCTCTGTGAGCAGCCTGATTGTTGAAAGGCCATGAATAATACGGTTAAAATTAAGATTGTTTTTTTCATTTTTTCGATCTTTTAATTGTGATCAGGGGTACAAAATTATAAAAATCCGGCTTAAGTTTCAGTATTATATTACTTGCCCGGATCCTGATGATTCTTTTCGAAGTAACAACGGCGGCACAGTGGCTCATACCGGTCGGTGTCGCCCAACACCACCAGCCCTTTCTGGCTGCTGGTCCGGTGGGAGTACTGGGCCAGTCCGCCGCAACTGATGCAGATAGCATGTACCTTATCGACATATTCAGCCGTAGCCAGCAAAGCGGGCATGGGGCCAAAAGGTTTACCGGTATAATCCATATCAAGTCCCGCGACGATTACCCGCGTCCCCATTTCGGCCAGTTTGTTGCAGACCACTACCAGCTCATCATCGAAAAACTGAGCCTCATCGATGCCCACCACGTCATAGTCATTGGCGTATAGTAGAATTTGGGAGGCGGCCTGCACAGGTGTGGAGTGGATCGAATTTTCGTCATGCGAGACCACACCTTCCGCATGATAGCGTGTATCCACGGCCGGTTTGAAGATCTCCACGGTCTGGCGGGCGATCAGGGCACGCCGCAAGCGGCGGATCAGTTCTTCCGTTTTGCCGGAGAACATCGACCCGCAGATCACTTCGATCCAGCCGGAACGGGCATTGCCGTGTGGACGCTCTAAGAACAAATGTTGAATTTTAAATGTTGAATTTTGAATTCGGGAATTATTTATCAAAATTAAGAAATATAAAGAGAAGAAGACAGAAGACAGAAGACAGAAGACAGAAGAAAAATTTAACTAACAAAATTGTAAGTAACAAAAATGTTAGTTATATTTGTATAAAATTATTACTATGGAAACACCATTTGTTTTCGGTAAAATTGCTTCGGATAAAAACTTCTCAAACCGCAAAGAGGAAATTGAACATTTGATTCAGAATTTCAGATCCGGTATCAATACAATACTTATATCTCCCAGGAGGTGGGGAAAAAGTTCATTGGTTCTTCAGGCTGCCAAACAGCTTGAACAAAATTTTCCGGAAATTATAGTCGTCTATGTTGATCTCTTTAATATCAGGACAGAGGAGGAGTTTTATCTTAATCTGGCAGAGAAAACCATTCGTGCCTCCTCTTCAAAATTGCAGGAAGTAGTGAATAATGCAAAAAAATTCTTTAAACAACTGATCCCGAAGATCAGTTTCTCACCTGACAACTGGCAGGAGTTTTCTTTCAGGTTTGACTGGCAGGAGCTGAAAGAGCACGTTGATGAGATTTTAAATCTACCTGAAAAAATTGCTGAAGCAAAGAAAATTAGAATAGTGATTTGCCTGGATGAATTCCAGAATATTGGCTATTTCGAGAATCCTTTAGCTTTTCAGAAAGTGTTAAGATCTCACTGGCAACTTCATCAAAGTGTGTCGTATTGTATTTTTGGCAGCAAACGACATATGTTGATGGAGGTATTTACTTCACCTTCAATGCCTTTTTATAAGTTCGGTGATGTCATTTTTCTTGAGAAAATACGGAAAGAACACTGGGAGAAATTTATTGTTTCACGCTTTGAAGCAACAGGAAAACAAATCAGCAGTTTTCAAGCGGGTAGGATTGCACAACTCGTTGATTACCATCCTTACTATGTCCAGCAATTAGCACAGGGTTGCTGGTTCAGGACCGATAAGACTGCGACCGATGAAATTATTGATTTCGCCCTGGAAACGATCATTTATCAGCTCAGCCTGCTCTTTCAGAATCTTACCGAAAGTTTGCCCACAACACAGGTGAATTACCTCCGGTTACTCATAGATAATGTGCAAAAGCCAAGTTCAAAAGAAACCATCATGCACTACAACCTTGGCACGTCTGCAAATGCCATTCGTATCCGAAATTCATTGATAGATAAAGAGATCATTGATATAGCTGAAGGGAATGTCAAATTCCTTGATCCTTTGTATAAGATTTGGTTAAGCAGGTATTATTTTGGAGTAACTACATTGGCTTAAAACCACTTCATCACTCTAACCTGGGGGCTGAAATGTCTTTCCCTTAATTAATCTTTACGTTCCTTTATCCAATCCCGGCGTTCGTTTAAAGAATCCCTGCGTTCGTATATCTCTTTCATTCCTAATATTTACATCAGGTAACTTTGAATTAAATTAATAATATGTGGGTTAATTCATGGATAATCACGGATAATTAAATGATTTATTCTCCTGACAATTTAGCAATTTAACAATTTAACAATGTATCGCGTCCTGTTCATTTTTATGCTGAGCTTGCTGAACTTTTTCGCCATCAGCCAGATCCCGGGCATAACCCGACAGCAGACGGTCGACAGCCTGTTTGCCCTGCTTCCGGATGCTGAAGAAACCAATCGGGTGGATGTCCTGAACCAGCTTTCCCTTAATCTTGCCCCGCGCAGTTTTGATTCGAGCTTTCAATATGCCTCCGAGGCCCTTCGTCTGTCGGAAGAACTGGACTATCCCAAGGGAAAAGGAATTGCCACCTTCAACCTCGGAAACAGCTATTATTTCAAGGCAGATATCAAAAATGCACTGACGAATTATCTTACCGCCTTACGGATACTTGAACCCTTCGAACCCGCCGGAGAGATTGGTGATCTTCTCTTCCAGATAGGTTCGATACATCAATATGTGCGCAATACCGAAAAGATGTTTGACTACTATAATCGCGCCGCCAGGAATTATTGCACTGTTGGTGATACTTCAGCAGCCATGTATGTCTATCTGACAATCGGCGGTTCTTATTACTATAAGCTCGAGACTCTGGAACAAATTGACTCGCTTACTTCCGAAGAGGTAAATATGATGATGGACAGTGCGATCAAATATAATGATATTGTTCTCGATTATTTTTTAATTCCTCACCATTATTATAAATTGGTGCCTGTCGAAGTCTGGTTAGCCAATATTTATGCTTATCATGGATGTTATTATTCGTATAAAAGTGACTCCCTGGCGCTGGATTATTTTCTTAAAGCGCTTGAAAATGCGAGGGCCATTGTGGATACCAATATAAGGAATGTATCTGAAGGATTAATGTGCTCGAACCTGGGTTATGAATATTATTTCGACTTGAAAGATACCGTCAAGGGCTTTACATATGCCAGGGCAGCCGCAGCACTGTTAAAAAAAACAGGACCCTACCGCCGCTACGACCTATATGCTCTTTCTTTAATAAACCTCGGCGTAATGGAAATGGACAAGGGCCGTATCCTTAGTTCTGATCAGTATTTGTGCCAGGCGCTTAACGCCAGCGATACTTTCCTTCTTAAAATTGAACAAACACTAGAAAGAGATCCCACTTTCAGGCTCTGGGGAGTTACACAATTACGCTGGATGCGGGTAATGATATTCAGCGATCTTGTCCGACTGCATGAGTTGACAGGTGATTTTAGAAACGCACTGTTGTATCAGAAAAAACTTGAAGAAGAAAAGAGTATACAGTTGCGGGATGAAATAACCAGGCAGATTATCGGGCTGGAAGCGGATTATGAAGATGAATTAAAAAGACAGGAGATCGCCGGATTGGCCAGGGACAATGAACTGAGGCGTTTAAAGCTTAACCAGACCAGGGTTCTGTTTGCCAGTATCGGCGGGATCCTTATTATCACTTTATTGTTTATCCTGCTTTGGATTCAGCGAAAAAGGTTCCGGTCGGAACGGAAAGCCCTTGTCCTGGAACAAAAGCTGCTCCGTGCCCAGATGAACCCGCATTTCATCTTTAATTCGCTATACAGCATCCAGAACTTTATCGTCACCGAAAAACCCGATAAAGCCAGCATTTACCTTTCGAAATTCGCAAAGCTCGTCAGGAATATCCTGGATAATTCTACGGAAGAATATGTTCCGCTTGAGAAGGAGATAAGCACCATCGAAAACTACCTCGAACTGCAGAAAGTACGGTATGCAGGCAAGTTTGATTACAGGATCGACATTGCAGATGAGATCGATGCCGAGACTATGATGATCCCGCCCATGTTGGCCCAGCCTTTCATCGAGAATGCCATCGAGCACGGCATCAAGCACAGGGAAACTCCGGGGCATATCAACATCCGTTTCAGCCTGAAAGATCACATCCTCGTTTTTGAAGTGGAAGACGATGGAGTAGGAAGGCAGAAAGCCCGTGAGATCGAGGTCGTGCAGGATCCCGGCCACCGCAGCATGGCTACTTCTCTTACCCGCGAACGGCTGGCCAACCTCAACCGGAAGCTCAATAAAAAGATCATCCTCGAAATCATCGATCTGCAAAATGCCCTGGGCGAAGCTACTGGGACGAGGGTAGTGTTTGGGGTGCCGGTGAGGTAGTGAGCAGTTGACAGTTGACAATCGGCAGACCATAGCTTATTTTCAGGACTTTGTATAATAATAAATAAAGTTGCACGAAATACGTCATGTTTAATCAGGCATCTATAAATGCACTAAATTTGTAAAAACTAATTCAGGTGATGGCATTTATTTTCTCAAAACATGCTTTGGATCAAATGAGCGAGAGGGGATTAAGTGAAGAAATAGTTTTGGGAGTGATTACAAATCCTGGCGAAATTATTCATTTTGAAAACATGAAGATTTATCAGTCTGTAAGATATAATGATGAAGGAGAACCTTACCTCATTCGTGCTTTTGTAAATTTCGAAAAAGAACCAGGGCTGGTGGTAACAGCTTATAAAACATCTAAAATTAAAAAGTATTATGAAGGTAAAATATGATAAACAGGTCGATATTTTATACATCACCTTGAGTCAGGAAGAGGTCAAGGAGAGCGATGAGTATAAATCCGGGATCATTATTGATTATTCAAATGATGGTTCAATTGTAGGCATTGAAATACTAAATGCTTCAAAGCATATGCCTAATCCCTCCAAGGTTGAATACGAAGTTGCCTGAATTGAAGACGGACCATCTGTTAAAATTATCGGTAAATGGACAAAAAGATCATCAAAGGACTTATTGACGAAAAGCTGGAAGTCATCCAGGAGCAGTTCTCGATCATAAAAGAATATGAAGGAAAAATCCCCATTATTGAGGTCGATCTCTTAATGACCAGTATTCGCGACCTGTACGAGCTTCTCCTGAACCTGCAGCAGGAGAACATGGGTATTGGGATCCCGAAGCCGGCTCCACAGCCTGAAACTTCGAAGGTTATCCCACCGCCGGCGCCGGTTATTGAGGATAATCTTCAGGAAGAAATTCCTGAACCTGTTGAAGAACCCATTGCCCCGGTTCGTCTTTCACCCAACATCATCAGCATGGAGCCGGCATCCGAAGAGGAGCCGATAAAAGTATCCCCACCTGTTGAGAAATACGAACCCGTCACTCCCGAAACACCCGTTACTTCTTATGAGCCGCCTGCACCGGAACCGCCCGCACCAGAGACGTCAGCCTCCGGGTACGAAGCAGAACAGGATCATAACCAACCTCATGAAAAATACCAGCGGATCACTATCGACCTGTTCTCGGAAGGAGCTGGCAATACACTGGCCGACCGTTTACGCGAAGGAAAGGATAAACGGATCGCCGATAAGCTCCAGGAGAACAAGATCGTCGATTTGCGGACAACCATCGGGATCAATGATAAGTTTCTGTTTATCAATGAACTTTTTGAAGGCAACATGCGTATCTACGATGAAGCCATTCAGAAATTGAATGCAGGCTCCACCATGGCGCAGGCCGACCTGCTGTTGCTTGACCTGAAGATCGTTTATAACTGGGACAGCGAATCGCCCACCGTAAAGAAATTTGTAGAACTGGTCAGGAGAAAATTTTAAGGATAATATGGCTAAGCTTTACCTTGTGCCTACGCCCATAGGCAACATCCGCGACATTACCCTCAGGGCTCTTGATGTGCTGAAAGGGGTCGATCTCATCCTTACCGAAGATACCCGCAAAACCGGAATCCTGCTGAAGCATTACGAGATCAGCGTGAAAATGAGCCCCCACCATCAGTTCAATGAACATAAAGCGGTCAAAGGGATCGTTGAGCGGATAGTACATGGGGAAAACATTGCATTGGTGACCGATGCAGGTACACCAGGAATCTCTGATCCGGGGTTTTTATTAGTGCGTGAATGCATCCGGAACGGCGTCGAGGTAGAATGCCTGCCCGGTGCCACGGCTTTTGTCCCAGCCCTTGTCAATTCAGGGCTGCCTTGCGACCATTTTTTGTTCGAAGGATTCCTGCCGGTCAGGAAGGGTCGTAAAACCCGCCTGGAAGCCCTGGTTGAAGCCGATTGCACCATTATCCTCTATGAATCGACCCACCGCATACTGAAAGCCCTTGAAGAACTTGCCGTTTTTTTCGGACCTGACCGCCCGGCAAGCGTTTCACGTGAGCTCACCAAGGTTTTTGAAGAAACTGTCCGCGGTACATTGCCTGAATTAGTCCGGTATTACAAGGATCATCCGGTCAAAGGTGAATTCGTTATCATAATCGGCGGGAAAAATCCCTGATAAAAAATGTACGAAGCCGTACATTTTTGTTCGTTATATGTACACCAATCTTATTTTTATTCCCTCCAAATTATCATCGTATAATGTTGATACATAAGTAGATGCAATTTCTGGCACACTTTATGAAAAGAATATGGCATTCCTGAATCATAAATAATTAAAGCCATGAAATCGTTAATTCTTTCTTTTTTGTTGATTTTCGGCCTCGCTTCGCCAAATATTGGCAAACCGATCAATGATATTTATTCTATAAAAGAGCCAGACTTCGCAGAGGAGGCTTATGTCAATGACATTCCTTTTGATACAAGGGCTATTGCCGGTAAATATCTGCTCCGCAGGATGATGGAAACATCAGACGAAGCTAATGTTAACGATATCCCTTTCAATACGGAGAAAATTTTATACGAAGAGCTTGCAGCCCGGTTAACCGATCAATACCGAAATGAGAAAAGTGTCTTTGATATTCCTGGTGCGCCTGATTATATTATCTGTTTGTATCAAAAGGGTGTGCCTTATAAATATATCCGCCCCTTTTTTTGAACTTTGAACTATACCTACGATTATCCGCGTCCGGCCGTATCGGCTGATATTGCTCTCTTCCGGCATGAAAAGCAATCATTGCATATATTACTGATCCAGCGGAAAAATCCTCCCTTCCAGGGAATGTGGGCTTTGCCCGGGGGGTTTATGGAGATTGATGAAACCCTTGAAGAAACGGCCACCAGGGAGCTAGAGGAAGAAACGGGCTTGAAAAATGTTGAATTAAAACAATTTAAAACATTTAGCCAGGTTGACCGTGATCCACGGACGAGAATAGTCACTACTGTATTTTTTGGCATTGTTCCCCCGGAAAATTCTGTAGCAACTGGTGGAGATGATGCAGAAAGTGCTGAATGGTTTAATGTGGATGATCTGCCACCAGTTGGATTTGATCATGCCCGGATTATAGGACTGTTGTTGGAACAAATAAAAAAAGAGCATTAAACTACCATCAGGTTGCAACCTCGCACATCGCTGTCGTCAAATCTTCCCAAAACTTCAAATGAGCCGTCATCATGGAGTTTTCCCAAATCCCGGGTAGCGATAAATGAGCAGCTATAAAGATTTGCAAGATCGATGATATTTATTCCTCCCGTTTGCCCGTATGGAAGAAATTGCAGCGGGTCGTTGACATCCCGGATCAGGATTTTCATCCATGGTGGGGCCCGGAAAATACCATGACCGGAAGAGTAGGCCTGGGAGAGGAGTTCCGTCATGCCATATTCGGAATGGACCCTTTCCACATTCAGGTTATGGCAGAGGATCTCATGAAGTTCTTCCCTTATCATTTCTTTCCTTCTTCCTTTCATACCGCCGGTTTCCATTACCGTTACCCCGCTTATATTCATTGGAAACCGTTCGGCGAAATCGATCAAAGCATATGAAGCCCCGAAAAGGATGGTCTGAACCGAGGCCGGCTGGTTTTCCTGCAGATGTTTTTCAAGGGTATCCATATTATGCAGAAAATAGCCACTTCCATTTCTTTCAGTTTTGCGGATAAGATGATCAAGCATATAGACCAGCGAAGAGCCCTGGCGCTCCATGTAGCCCGGTAACAGCGCCAGGAAGCGGTATTTTTCCGGGTCACTGTAAAAAAACTGAAAAGATCGTGTGAAACTCTCTTCATAGAGTTTCAAATCCCTGATAAAATGCCGGGATGGGACACTCCCGGTAGTCCCGCTGCTTGTAAATACTTTTTCGAACCCACTCTCATCACCGGAAATTATTTTGTGATCCCTGAAAAGGCTGATGGGAAGAAAAGGAACCCGGAGATAATTATTGATCTTTTCAGGATCTGCTCTTAGTAATTGTGACAATTCACGAAATACGGGATTCGTTTCGTATTGGAATCGGAATATTTTCAGCGCCAGATCGTTAAAATCGTTATCACCTGAAATTTTAAAAACAGATTGCCTTATTTCTTCCGCAAGGTTCATGATGTTTGACAAATTCAGGAACGAAATTTGCTTAATTTTGAATATTCAACAATTTGTCATGAAATTCCCCATAAAAATAAGTTTAATTCTGTCCATCCTTGCTGTTCTTGCCTTTATTTCCTGCAAGCGCATTGAAGAATTCCCTCCTGAACCGGCGATATCTTATCTGAATTTTGAAAGAATCTTTAATGAAACGGACAGCATTTATGACCGGGGGATACTGAAATTTGAATTTACAGATGGTGATGGTGATATAGGGTTGGAGAAAAGCGACACTCTTCCCCCTTTTAATCCCGGGAGTAAATATTATTATAACCTGATCATCGATTTTTTTGAAGTCAGGAATGGAGTTGAAACGCCTGTTCCGCTCACTTTTTATAATTCCGAAACCCAGCAATTTGACACGGTTTATCTGAGCGCCAGGATCCCTTTGCTCACCCCAAAAGGTTCCAATAAAGCCCTAACCGGGGAAATTTTTGATACAATATTTATCTATAATTATTACTCTGACTTCGATACCCTGTTTCTGAAGTTTAAAATTGTCGATCGCGCTTTGAATGAAAGTAATCTCGAAAGGACAGCCTACATTGTCAGGAAATTTTATCCCTGATTTAACCCTATGAAAAAAACTTTGGAAAGCAGGAAATTTGTTTTCTTCACCCTCTTTTTTATTGTGGGGCTGGCATTTATCATCAAACTATTTCTGCTCCAGGTTATCCAGGTCCAATACAAACTTTCGGCAGATAATAACGTTCTCCGTTATGTTACGCAGTATCCTCCAAGGGGAGTTGTTTTCGACAGGAATGGCGAGCTAATGGTTTACAATGAAGCCGCTTATGATCTGCTGATCGTACCCAAACTGGTGACAGCTTTTGATACGCTTGAATTTTGCCGGCTGCTGGATATTTCGGTTGAAGAGGTCAGGCAAAATATCAGGAAAGCCCGTAATTATTCGATGTTTAAACCATCCATCTTTCTTGAGCAATTATCAAAAGAAGATTTTGGATACCTGGATGAAGTTCTTTTTAAATTTCCCGGTTTTTTTGTGCAATTGCGGACTATCAGAAAGTATGATTCACCCACTGCGGCGCATGTTCTGGGTTATATAGGCGAAGTGAATAACAGGGACATTGAGCGGGATCCTTATTACAAAATGGGCGACTATATCGGTATGAGCGGGCTTGAGAAATCTTATGAAAGCATACTCAGGGGAAAAAAGGGGATCAAGATCAAACTGGTGGATGTACATAACCGTGAAATGGGCAGTTACCAGGATGGGAAATATGATAGTGCCGCCGTAGCGGGGAAAAATGTTACCATATCCATAGATGCTGAGCTCCAGGCTTACGGGGAAAAGTTAATGCGTTTTAAAAGAGGCAGTATTGTTGCCATCGAGCCTTCGACGGGCGAGATTCTTGTCATGGTATCCAGCCCTTCCTACGATCCTAACCTGTTGGTTGGCCGGGTCCGTTCAAAGAATTTTGCAAAGCTGAACCAGGATACGCTTAAGCCTCTTTTCAACAGGGCGATGCAGGCGCAATATCCCCCCGGATCAACCTTTAAAACCCTGAACACCCTGATTGGTTTGCAGGAAGGTGTCCTTCATACCTACACGCGTTATATGTGCCATGGCGTCAGCACCTCACCAATCCCATGCAGCCACAACCATCCGGCGCCACTTGATCTCCTGCATGCTATCGAGCAATCATGCAATCCTTACTTCTGGCAGGTTTATAAGTCCATCCTTGATCAGAATAAATTCCACACGATGCAGGAAAGTTATAATTACTGGCGTGACCTGGTGACGAGTTTTGGAGTTGGCACTATCCTGGAAAGCGATGTTGTCGACCAGGCAAATGGTAACCTTCCTAAAGACACTTATTATGATAAATATTATGGAAAGACTGGCTGGAGGGCTATGACAATACGGTCACTTGCGATTGGCCAGGGAGAAGTGGAAGAGACCCCGCTGCAGATGGCAAATATAGTTGCTACCATAGCCAACAGAGGGTATTATCATCCGCCTCATTTATTGAAAGCTGTAGAAGGTGATGTTCAGGCTGCCGCAAAGTTTGAAAAGAAGATCTATCCTAAAATAGCTTCAGAGTATTATCAGACACTGATTGATGGAATGGAATTGGTTTATGAGGGTGGCGGAGCAAGATGGTACAAGATCGACAGTGTGGAGTGTTGTGGTAAAACCGGGACATCGCAGAATCCGCACGGAAAAAATCACGCGGTTTTTATTGCTTTTGCCCCTAAAGATAATCCTAAAATAGCCATTGCCTGCGTTGTAGAAAATTCAGGCTACGGAGCTACCTGGGCTGCGCCTATTGCAAGCCTGATCATGGAAAAATATCTTAAAGGAGAGGTAAAACAAAAGGCAACCGAGGAACGGATGTTAAATGCTTATTTATTAGGCCCCCAATGACAAGGGAAAGAAACATATACGGGAAGATTGACTGGATCACGGTATGGCTTTATATCATCCTGGTCCTGATGGGATGGGTGAGTGTCTATTCCTCTGTTTATGATGAAACACACAGCAGTATCCTGGATATATCACAGCGTTATGGCAAGCAAATGATCTGGATCCTGGCCGGCGGAGTAATTGCTTTCATGATCATGCTGATTGATGCGAAGGTTTACAATGCTTTTGCTTATATCATATATGCCCTGTCAATTTTAATTTTGTTGGCCGTTTTAAGTATAGGCACTGAAATTTCAGGTTCCAAGTCATGGTTTCAAATCGGAGGTGTTGCCTTACAGCCGGCTGAGTTTGCCAAATTTGCTACCTGCCTGGCACTGGCCAGGTATCTCAGCTCTTACGCAACCGACTTTAACAGGCTTCGGGCCAAGATAATTTCCACCCTTATCATTTTCACTCCCGGCATTCTCATTTTATTTCAGAATGACACCGGATCCGCGATAGTTTATATCGCTTTAATCCTGGTTTTGTACAGGGAGGGCCTTTCAGGCTATTTCCTTATTTCCGGGGTTATTGCTGTGGTCCTATTCATTATGACCCTCTTGATCAACCAGTATATCATGACTATAGTCCTGACTGTGCTGGCTGTCCTGGTTTATTATAATAACAGGTTCCTCCGGAGAAGATGGTGGATTATTATAATTGTATGGTTGGCTTCCGTAGGATTTGTATATACAGTGGATTATGTTTTTGATAATTTATTGGAAGAGCATCAGAAAACCAGGATAAGTGTCCTGCTGGGTACAGAAACGGATCCTAAGGGAGCCGGTTACAATGTTAACCAGTCGAAAATTGCCATTGGCTCAGGAGGGTTGATCGGCAAGGGCTTTTTACAGGGAACCCAGACCAAGTATAATTTCGTGCCGGAACAAAGCACGGATTTCATTTTCTGCACGGTGGGTGAGGAGTGGGGTTTTGTCGGGAGTTCCGTAGTTGTTGTCCTTTTCGTGTTCCTGCTTTACAGGCTGGTGAAGATGGCCGAGCGACAACGCTCGGATTTCAGCCGGATTTACGGCTATGGGGTCATATCTATCCTGTTCTTTCATTTCCTGGTCAATATAGGAATGACCATCGGACTGGTTCCGGTGATAGGGATACCTTTGCCATTTTTCAGCTATGGAGGCTCTTCACTATGGGCATTTACTATCCTGCTTTTCATTTTCATCAAGCTGGATGCAAACCGCCTGGCACTGTTTTAAAAGAATAGCAAACGGTTATCCTCGATCTTCGCTTTCTTCTGCAATGCCGAGAACATCGGATTTGCATTCATACGGGAACGGAAAGTCGAGATCAGTTGATCACGGTAGAGATTATAATTGGCAACCTGGGGAGGTTCATAGAAGCGGTCGACTTTCACTACAAATACCGCACCGTTACCCTGGATGGGCTCAGATTGGTCTCCTTCATTCATTGCAAAAACTTCCCCTATGACCTGGAATTCACTTCCAAAGCCCGGAATATTCCGTGAAGAGAATGTCAGGGTCAGATTCGTATCGACTTTAGCGTTAAAGTCACGGGCGATCTGGTAGATGTCGCTGCTCCCGGTACTCTTGATCTTTTCTTTGATCATGGAAGCTTTCTTCTCGTTAAGCACGAAAGTCTTTATGTTTTCCTTCATTTGTTCAAGAGGGATGGCGCCTTTTTCGCGAATGTTGGTCAGGACGGCAACAACATAGGATCCACCCACATCAAACACCGGGGAAACTTCGCCGAGTTTAATGCCTTCATAGTAAGCCCAGCGGACAATTTCACGCGGGTAGTCGATGCCAGGGATGCTGTTTCCCATTTCCCTCAGGTAGGTCGCAGAACGCTTGTTTAAACCCTGATCGGTCACAGCAGTTTCAAACTTTGCCATGGTATTATTTTCTCCTGCAAAAGAGCTGGCCTGGGTATAGACATCCTGGAAGGTTTTGCTGCTTGGAACAAGAGAACGGTCGATGACAGCCGCCCTGATTTTAGTTACCGGATCTTTTTTACCAGTGATCTTAATGACATGAAAACCGAAAACGGTTTCGACTTTAACAATATCTCCCACATTTCCTTTAAGGACCGCTTCATTGAACGGACCAATCATATTTCCATCGGCAAACCAGCCCAGGTCGCCATTATTTTCTTTTGCTGAGCCATCGTCAGAGAGCTGGTAGGCGAGGACCTGAATTTTGGTTTTATCAGCATTCAACACATTCAGGAGGCTATCAGCTAGTCTTCCTGCCTGTTCCTTCGTCCGGGTTATCGTTTCCGCGGCCTTGTAAGCTCCCTGGTAAGCAATCAGTATATGTTCCGCTTTCATAGAATCCGGGCGCGCTTGCATATCCATCAACCGGGCCATGTGCCAGGCATTATTCTCTTCATAAGGAGAAACAAAGGTTCCGACCGGTGAAGAGAAGAGGAGGGAATCGATCGTAACAGGCAACTGGCCCTTTTTGAACCATGTGCTATCGTAGCGCTTATCAGAAGTGGAATTGACAAAAGTTATATAATCAGATGTATTGCGGAAATCATCATAGATCTGGTAAACTGATTCCCGGGTCAAGGTGCGGTCTTCAGCCGAAGGGAGGACTTCAAAGATCACATAATCGAGATCCCTGGAGGGTTCCTGCTCATACAGGTGCTTATTTTTTTCATAATAAGCCTCATAATCTTTGTCGGTCAAAACCACATCCTCGTCTTTCAAGGTTGTATAGCGAATGGCAACATAACGGATTTCAGCATTCTTTTTTTTGCTTAAATAATCCATACTTGCAAAAGCTTCCGGCATATAGTAACCTTTAGCAACCAGTGCCTGATATTTTTGAGTCAGACGGTCTTCTTTAATATATTTTTCGAGGTTAAGCCATTGCTTCTTCACCTCCGGTTTCATATTATCCAGGTTTTGAAGGAAGTTGATGACCATCTGGGGGCTGTATTGCTTGGTATTTGGGTCCTGGAAATATTGCCTTATCAGGTTGTGAGGACGGGGGCCTTGGACGAGGTCATAAAGCTCCTCAGTAGTAACGTTAATTCCCAGCCGCTCATATTCCTTTCCCATTATAATTTCATTCAGGTACTGGGTCCAGGTGCTTTGCCTGATATCGAAAGTTTCCTGCACGGTGAGGTTTTCTTTATTCTGATTGGTACGTTGCATTTCTATATTATCATCAACCCGGCGGTTATAATCTGCAACGGTGATTTCTTCCCCAGCTATTGATCCCAAGGGCGGAAGACTATTTCTTCCTCCTCTTTTTCCGGTGAACAAGTCACTGACAATGAATGCTCCAATTGCCACACCAACGAGGATAACGGCCAATGCCGAATGTTTACGAATAGTTCCAATTACTGCCATATCAACATATTGTTTTTAAAAAGAGGTGCAAAAGTACATAAAATGTTTCAAGTTACAAGTTTCTGGTTTCAAGATTAGAATATTATTTAATAGAAGACAGAAGAAATTCACCTGTAGGGTTCACCGGCCGGTGAACCCTACAACTACCTAATGACCAATTAAAGGCATATCATTCCTCCTCGATCGTCAGCCTTACCAGTTGGATGCGCGCTTCAGTTGCCTGGAGGATATCGAACCTGAAAGGCTTATTCAGAATGGATTCCCCTTCGGCCGGGATACTTTCATGGTCGTGGATGATCAGCCCGGCAAGGGTTTCATATTCTTCTGACTCAGGTAGTCCCAGCTTATATTTATCGTTTAAATAATCGATCTCAAGACGGGCTGAAAAAATAAATTCTCCGGGTTGAACAAGCTTTTCTATCATCTCTTCGGCATCAAATTCATCTTCGATTTCCCCGAAAATTTCTTCCATGATATCTTCCATCGTCACCATTCCGCTGGTTCCGCCGAATTCATCAACGACAACAGCAATATTTTTCTTTTCACGGATGAATTTTGTCAGGGCTATATTGGCCGGCATGGTCTCCGGAATATAAAGTATTGGTTTTATGATGGATTTGATATCATGAGGATTTTTAAACATATCGAAAGAGTGCGCATAGCCGATAATATTGTCAATGGTTTCGCTGTAAACCGGTATTCTTGAAAGGCCATGGGTAATGAAGGTGTTCTTCAGGTCCCCGACAGCCTCTGACTCCTCGATTGCTATCATTTCATTGCGCGGGACCATGGTTTCACGGAGTTTCACTTTGCGGAAATCGATCATATTCTGGAACATCTGGATTTCCTGCTGCACATCTTCCAGTTGCTCTTCATTTTTAGCCAGTTCATTGATATACTGGTCCAGATCGACGATTGTAAATACCGGCTCTTGCCTGGTGAACCTTATTTTCAGCAATCGTTGCAGGATAATCTGAGAAGCACTGGTAAAAAGATAGACAACGGGATACAGGAAGTAATATATAATCCAAAGAGGAACGGCGAAGAAAGTAATGATCGCGTTGGCATTGATCCGGAAAAGCACTTTAGGAAGGAATTCAGCCAGAATAAGAATGATCAGGGTAGCCAGGATAGTCTGGAGTAACAGGATCATAAGTCCTGAGTGGAAGTATTCCGGCAGTAAAGACAGGAAGAGGGGTTCGAGTACATTGGCCATCGCGATGCCATAAATTACCAAAGCTATATTATTGCCCAGCAACAAAGTACCAATAAGGCGGGAAGGATCGCGATAGAAAGCAGACATAATCCGTGCGGTCAGCAGCCCTTTTCCTTTGTCCAGTTCAACTTTCAGCTTATTAGAAGTGATAAAGGCGATTTCCATACCCGAAAAGAAAGCCGAAAGAGCAAGTGTAATAATTATGGCTGCCGTGTTGTTCATTTTGCCGGCTCCTCTTTGATTTCAATCAATCCTTTTGGATTTCTGACCTCGAGTTCATCAAATGGGTGGTAGGATGTCAGCCCATCACCGGTATACACCTGCCCTCCGCTGGTGATCTTGACAAATTTATTCGAGTAAATGAGCCCTTTGTCCCTGTCCCAGAAAAGCTCTTCCGTATTTAGTTTTTCTTCTTTTCCTAAGTTTTCCACCACGACATTGTGCCTGGCTTCTATGAGTTTCTTTTTCTCATATGAAATACCATAATCTGCGGTTATTATCGTCCTGAGGTTCATCGCGGAATCATAAAAAAATACGGTGAAACCCTCAGGGAATAAGAGCAGGGGTTCCTCTGCCGTTTTGTTGACCAGGTAAGGGCTGACGAGTTTAATCTGAACCCTGGCTTTTTCGCTATAAAGGATTTCAATATCCCTGGCGGTCATTTCCGGTAACGTATCGACCACATCCAGGGAAAGGACCGTTTGCACATCATTTTTACATGAAGGAAGAATCGTGCTGATCAAGACAACTGCGATAATTCCGGAAATAAAAAATGTTATGGCTTTCTCCCTAAAAAGAGATAAAGTTTTCAAGGGGTAAAAGTTATTGTTTTGAGGCCCTGATTCTGGTGTCTTCATTTATCCAGCATTCCACCCTATAAATATCGCCTTCTTTCAGCGTGTAGAAAAATATAGTAGATGCAGAGGGGAAGTAGATAGAATAAGCAGCGATCCTTTTATCGGCTTCTTCAGCAAGGTTAGGGTCAATCTGTTTGACTTTCAGGTACTTATCCACGGCCGCCCAATAGGCAACACGGGTAGTAAGGTCATTATCCCCGCAATCTTTGGCCGATTCAGCATACATATCGCCGATCATCATGTAAGGCTCACCATCAGCCGGATTCAATGCAGCTGATTTCAGTGCGTAAGTCCTTGCTGACGGAAAATTATTTATAGCCCGGTAAGCTTTTGCAATATATATATAACTTTTCTGGAGGGCAGCCGGATCATCCATTTTTTCAGCTTCTTTCAGGTATTCAATGGCTTCGGAATATTTCCCTTCGTTAAGCAACATTTTCCCGATCATATAAGCTGAGGCCGGGGAAGGTTCAAGTTCATATAACCTCTTGGTTGTTTCGAAATACAAAGGATCATTCTGGCATTTCTTTTCGTCAAGAATATTGTTGATTTTTTTCAGCAGTTCCACATCATCCGGGGTTTCAGTGAATTTTTTCCGGTAAATCGATACCAGGTCGGTGCAGGTTGCAAACGGTTCAAGGATCAATTCGATATTATTCCGCACAATTTCCCAGTTCCCTTTTTCCTTAGGGATGCTCTCGTTTTTTTTGATATTGTGATCAATAATATCGCTGGCGACATCATAAGAATCAAAAATGACAGCCGAATCAGCTTTACCCTCTTTAGCCATATTAACGGCAACCTTCATATAATAGACCAGCACTGGTCCAGCGGTGTTATCCCCTTCCAGTTCGGCAGATTTTTTCAAATCTTTATAAATCTGTTCTGTATCTTCCGGACGGTAGGAGAACAGATCAACCCCTTTTCTGCCAAGCACATAACCTTCTTTTCCAAAATACACGATCCGTTGGTTATAAACCATCATCAGCGTATCTATATACTTATTTTTCAAAGCCGGATCCGTTGCGGTTTCGATCAGGTAAGAAACTATTTTTACCCCATCGATATAAGTATTCTGGGTTCCTTTCGGGCAATTCAGGAAAACCCACCTCCATGACGGGATAATATCATTCACAGTTTCATTCTTGTAATCGCTGGCTTTCCATTGTTTGAAGAATTCACGGTAAAGGGAAATATTCATTATACAGGTCAGACTGTCTGAGCCATATCGACCTCCATTATTCCCCGCGCTCGGATCTTCATCCTGGGCGAATAATAAGGATGAAGGAATTCCAGCAAAAAATAAGCTGAAGAAGATGGCGACAAATGTTCGTTTCATAGGATTAAGAAATTAAAAATACTTGCTTTTAAAGAACCAGTTTTCAAATACATTAACTCCGACTGTAAATCTAAAAAAATTTTCCTGAATCAGACCATTCTGGGTAGTACCTCTTTTTCCAAAGACTGCAGAAAGATTCAGGGTTGATTTCGATTTCTTTATAGGTAATCCTATTCCAAAACTTATGCCAAATTCTTGGAGGTGTTTACCCTGAAGGTTCAACGGGGTTTTACCAAAATGGAAACCTGCCCGGTAAGCTACTTTTTGTAAATAAGAATTGCTGCTTTGGGCGTTGGGAATATACTCGCCTCCGACAGAAATGTTCCACCTGTTGAGCAGGGAATCGGACTGGCCATAGTACTTGTATTTTTCCCAGTTTTGCCAGAGGAAATCGGCACCGGCTATCCATTTCCCTTCTTTGCCAACCGTAAAACCTGTACCGATCCTGACAGGAAGCGTGAAGCTGCCCTTTTCATTCAACCTGACCTCGATGGTGTCGTAATAAAACTGGGCGGAGCTGATATCGCCGAAGTAAGTTGTTGCCAGGTATGATGCTTTAGATTTAATTTCCACCTGAGGACCGAATACTCCGCCGATGACCATAAAAAGATCTTTGGGGAGATTAGTTTTATATTGAAAGCCTATTTCACCATAAAAGTCACTTGGCCTTATGGATCCACGGATGTAAGTATTCTTCATTTCGATTGAATCAGGAAAAGATATACCACGGCTCCGGATGATAGAACCGAACATATATTTCATGTTAAACCCGATGGAAAGTTTTCCCCCGATCTTGAAGGCATTTCCCCAATAAAGCTGGTTAAAGCCCCCGGAGCCCTGGTAAACATACTGTGTCTTGGTGATCCCCTCCAATTCTTCTTCATAATAAATATCATAGCCTACATAACTGAAAGGAAGGATGCCGAGGCTTGTTCTCCACCAGCGGGTCACCGGGAAGCCGAACATCAGGTGGCTAAGGGAAATGTAACTTCCCTGGTCGGTCAGCCGGTCAGTCTGAAGATTTGTCATAACGCCGAAAATACCGGCATCAAAGACAAAGCTGACGGAATCAAAAGCGGCGTAAGATGCCGGGTTGGCTGTATTAATGAGATTACTCCGCTGAAACCCGTAATATAACCCACCCATTGCAGTGATACGCGGATCCATCCCATTTTCCACAAGGTTTCCCAGGCCGTATCGGGTATAAGGTGAATTGATCGTGATTTGCCCCTTTACCGAAGTTATTTGGGTGGATAACAGCAATATCAACCCAAATAATAAAAGCCTTCCCTTAGCTTGCATGATCATTATAATCAAATATTTCGTTCAATCCGAGCAGTACGAGATCGGGGACTGCAAAGATGTTAATTTTTAGTTTATTGTGCAAGAATTGATGATCGCCGCCTGTAATAATGACCGTTAATTCATCAAATTTATCATGATATAGCCTGATATGTTCCCTGATCTCAGCAGTCACACCGTTATAAACACCTGAAAGTAATGACTCACGGGTTGAACGCCCTATAAGCCCATCAAAGTCATCTGGTTCAATTAACGGTAATTTTCCGGTGAAAGTATGCATGGCCGTAAAGCGCATGCGGATTCCCGGTGATATTCCACCGCCAAGGTATTCGCAGTTTTTGGTAAGAATATCATAAGTGATGCAGGTCCCGGCATCAATGGCAAGTATATTATGACCCGGGAACAGCGACCAGGCACCGGTAACAGCGGCAATCCTGTCCTTGCCCAAACTCTCAGGGGTCTGGTAGAGGTTTTTTATTGGGATAGGCGTCTGCGAATTCAGCAGGATAAATTTACCCGATCGGGAGAGAATTTTTTCCAGCGCCAAAGGATGATTTGATACAGACGAAAGGATAATCCCCTGGAAAGGGCCGTTTTTTTCAATGAAATTAATTAAGGTATCCGGCTTCAGGTCCTGGAATAATTCTTTCAGAAGCAAATTCTTACCGTCGAAAACTGCCAGTTTTTGAAGGGTATTCCCGAAGTCGATGATTAATTTTTTGTTCACGGTTCTGCTAAAGTTTGCAAAGATAGTGAATTTAAGTCGGCGGTCAGCGGTCGGCGGTCAGCAGTTAGATGTATGGGTTTGGAAATATTTTTTGTGAGTATCGGGTATTTTTCCGAAAAAACCGGATAAACAAATAAAAGACTTATGGGAAAATATGAAGAATTATTGGCTTTTCAAATCAGCTATGGTTTAGCAAAGAAGGTTTTTATTAATTCAAAAGGATTTCCGAAGGAGGAGATATATAGTTTAACCGATCAGTTAAGACGATCATCGAGATCTATTTGTGTAAACATTGTAGAAGCTTACCGTAAAAGGATTTATCCAAAACATTTTATTTCAAAACTATCTGATGCAGATGGAGAGTGTTCCGAAACCCTTGTTTGGCTAAAAATGGCATATGATTTTAATTATCTGGATAAGAACACTTTCAATGAATTAAATGAAGAGTATGAAAGAGTTGGGCGGATAATTGGATCTATGATGAAAAATCCAGAGAAATTTCGCTAACAATTCAATCTCGACCGCCGACCGCTGACCGCCGACCGCTGATTTTTTCCCTCAGTATTTGCAAATTATGAAAAAATTTCTAACTTTGCCTCCCTTTTGATTGGTACCATAGCTCAGTTGGTAGAGCAACGGACTGAAAATCCGTGTGTCGCTGGTTCAAATCCCGCTGGTACCACTTAGACGGTGTAAGATGTGAAAGGATTGAGTCTAATCCTTTCACATTCAAGCACCTGAGTTTCCTCCCATTTGCTTCAGTTTTCATTCGTCGGCCATATTGTTTACTAATGGTTTACTAATACCATTGCGCCATGATGCCTACAATCAAACTGAGTCTCAAGACAGATTACATCAAAAAAGGTGGAACTGTCAATGTCCGGATCCGGATCATCTATCGTAAAAAAGTCGAATATTATCCACTCGGGATTTAATTGAGACCCTCTCATTTCAGTTCTGGCCGGATTAGTAAATCAGATCCGCATCACTGGATGAAAAATTTACTATTAATCAAGTACTTTGAAAAAGCCACAAAGATCATCTTTGATATGGAAATGGCCGAACAGCAATTTACTTTTAAGAAATTCTCTTCATCCTTTCTGGATGAAAACTATGGCAATCAGTCATTTGAAGTCTTTGCCAACAAATTTATTGAATCAAACAAGGGAATTGTGGCTGCCGGCACTACCATGATGTATAAAAGCCAGGTGGCAAAGCTTAAAGACTTTTCTCCCGGATTAACATTCAATGATATCACATCTGCATTTATAAAGGCATTTGAGCGTTACCTGGTCGAGGTTAAGAAGAATAATGCCAACACCAGGATTAAAACATTTACTGTTTTTAAATCGCTTCTTAACCATGCCAGGGATGAAGGAATAATCAAGGAACATGCGCTCGAGGATTATAAGAAGGGAACCATTGAAGGTAACCGTGAGTTTCTTATCATGGAAGAGTTGCAGCAGCTCGAGCAATTGCATCGATCAGGAACATTATCAACCAGGTTGACAAATGTATTAACTTACTTTCTCTTCAGTTGCTATACCGGTATCAGGTATGAGGATGTAAAGAAACTCAGAGGCACTGATTTTATTAATGATCAGTGGATATCGCTTCAGATGTCTAAGACTGGAAAAACTATTAAGATACCGATAATTGATAAAGCCAGAGCTTTATTGCCTGATCATAAATTTAGAAGTCAGAAGATATTTAAATTTCTTTCCAATCAGCCTACAAACCGGTATCTTAAAGACATTATGAATGAGGCCGGTATTCATAAGCATATTTCATTTCATTGTGCCAGGCATACCTTCGCAACCATATCACTGGATCTAGGTAGTTGATCCTTAATAGTTATTAACATATTGATTGTTAATAACTTATGTTCTTTGAAATGGTTGAACGTGTCAGGATTTTGCGTAAATTTATACAAAACCCTGCAAATTATGATGAAAAAATTACCC
>JALNZD010000046.1 GCA_023229505.1 Bacteroidales bacterium
GCTTCAATGGCTACCCGGGCCTTAAAGGCCGACGTAAATTTTCTTCTTTTTGCTTTCATAATACCACTGTTAAAATTAGACTTTTTTCAACTTAACCAGTGGTCTGAATTTTGGGGAGTATTATACAGAGTTTAAAAGAATGACAGGAAGAACAATATTTACAGCCAACCAGACAACAATAAAAACAACAATAGCAACACCAATTAGCCATGCGATTAAACTAGTTAACCCACTGTCCTCGGATGATGACGAATAAGAAACAGGACTTGTTTTCTTTGGGATTTTTCTCGTAATAATGCCATTGGGACAATCTTCTGTTGCGTGATTTTTACTGCCACAAACTTTACATTGAGTTGAAAAAGCTCCATGCGGACAGTCTTTTGTCGCATGTTCTTTGCTACCACAAACCTTACATTCTGTTGAAAATGCACCATGAGGACAATCTTTTGTTGCATGATTCTTACTACCACAAACCTTACATTTTGTGGAGAATCCACTATGTGGACAGTCTTTTGTCGCATGATCTTTACTTCCGCAAACTTTACATTCTACGGATAAGTTTCCATGAGGGCAATTACTTGTTGAATGTTCTAAACTCCCACATATAGAACATTTAGTTGAAAAAAGTCCCATATCAATAAGTTTTAATTGTTTGATCAATTATTTATAACTTTATGCTTCTCAACTCGCACTTAGCATGACCGCTAATACCTTATACCCGCTATTCCTGCTGCCCTATATATAAAATAGGCATGTGGATAGGCGATGGAGTATAGGGTGTTAGTTCGGTTATACAAATGTTTTACAACCTCGTAAAGTTACAATTTTTTAGATTTTCCCACAAACATTCGTTTTCTTGGTCACTTAAGTCAAATCATGAAGATTGAAATGCAGGGTGCAGATACATAAGGCAAATCAGCAAGGACGATTTTACATTTAACATGAGGGGGAATTCAGAGGAATCAACTTGGTTTGGGGTTGTATGGATTCATGTTATCAAATAGTCAGTGCCAAAACCTTTTTATGAATCAGAAATCCTATAAATTTTTGCTATTTTTACAAAAAAAATTGTAATGAGTGCATTAGTAATCAAAGCAGATAATCAAAGTAATAAAATTCTTAAGGAATTGGCAAAAAAGCTGGGAGCAAATGTCCTTAATATTAATGATGATCAATATGAGGATTTATCATTGGGTTATCTAATGGATAAAACTAAAACCGGAAAAAGCGTAAGCCGGGCTTCGATTATAAAAAAAATTTATAATAGCGCATAGGAAAGATATTTATAAATCCTTTCCTTAAATTTGGCCAGTCATGCAAACCCGTCCCATAAAAACCCTTCTTAAATCAAAGCCGACCCTTGAAGGAGCCGGCGTTCACCTGAAGCGCGCCTTCGGGTATTATGAAGTACCGCAATTCGATCCGTTCCTGTTGATGGACGATTTCAGGAATGACGAGCCGAATAAATATCTCCGGGGCTTTCCCTGGCATCCGCACCGGGGGATTGAGACCATTACCTACATGCTGGAAGGTTTTGCCGAGCATGGCGACAGCATGGGAAACAAGGGGACGATCGGACCGGGAGATATTCAATGGATGACGGCCGGGAGCGGCATCATCCACCAGGAAATGCCAAAACCGGGGCCTGACGGTAAAATGTACGGCTTTCAGCTTTGGGCCAACCTTCCGGCATCGAATAAAATGATGCATCCAAGATACCAGGATGTGAAAGCGGCTGATATTCCTGAACTGATATTGGAAAACGGGGTGAAAATCCGTGTAATCTGTGGTGAAATAAATGGAATAAAAGGTCCGGTCAGAGATATCATTATTGACCCGGAATACCTGGATATTACTGTTCCGCCTGATGCCGGATATGTCCATCCCACTAAAAAAGGCTATACGGTTTTTGCCTACGTGATCGGAGGAGACGGGGAGACGGGGAGACATGGAGACGGGGAGACGGGGAGACATGGAGACGGGGAGACGGGGAGATATGGAGACGGGGAGACGGGGAGACATGGAGACGGGGAGACATGGGGAAAAGGGGAGAATTTTGTGGAAAATGAAATGCTGGTGCTATTCGAGGATGGCGATCAGGTGAGCTTTAAAACCGGGGGAGAGCCGATGCGATTTCTTTTAATATCCGGAAAACCGCTCAGCGAGCCCATTGCCTGGGGCGGGCCGATCGTGATGAATACAACTGAGGAATTGGATCTGGCGTTTGAGGAATACCGTCGCGGGACGTTTATCAGATAGTAATTTCATGGACGATTGAACATGGACGATGGACGATTTTACATTTCATTTAGAATGTGCCATTTCACAAAGGAAATGAAATTAATATCTGTCATATTTTTTGTTTGCCTATTTGCCGGAATACCGTTTTGTGGAGTATCACAAAGTGAAGTGGGTTCGAACAACAAATGGTGGGTCGGAATGAGCGTTGCCCCGCAGTTTTCTCACCCGTACTACCGAACATCTCCTAAATATCAGCCTATTGCCGATTTGCATGATTCATTATATTCGGAAAATACGGGCTTTTCAATCGGCCCTGTGATACACTTTCAATTTAATGAGCATTTAACTTTGAATTCAGGCTTGTTATTGGCAGATGAAAGATCTGAATCCCTGACATTAAAACTTGGCCCTGGATCTGATCCTGCACTTTATCCCTGTGATTGCTACTCAATTAAATTATCAGACTTGTTCCTTGATATTCCGTTGATTTTAAAATACAATTATTTAAACGAGAAACTCATCAGCCTGTATGTAGCCGGAGGTTTCGTTAACCATTTCCGTTTTATTGAGAGCAGGAAATCATTCTACGAATGTCCATGGGCAGGCATGGAAGGTTTGGCCAGCTCCTATACAGGTTTCACAAACATGTTTTCCTATCAGCTTGCAGCATCTGTTGGAGCCGGAATCGAATTCAGGGCGGCAAAGAGACTCATGATCGCCTTTCATCCGTCTTTCGAAATTTCTTTACTGAATATTAAAGAATCCATGGAAATTCAGAAACTTTACTATTTACTCGGATTGAATCTGCAGGTTGTTTACCAATTGAATTGATCTTAAACTTTGATGATTTATATTGCAGATTTTCAATCATATGAAAAATCGTCCATCGTCCATGTTCAATCGTACATGAATTAAAACGCGATATTGGCTTCGTCCTGATCGAAATAGAGGTTAAACCTGACCTTTTCTGTTAAGCCGGTAAATTCTTCCACCAGGTCGGTACTTCTGTATTTTCTCCGTAGGCTGAACTGGTAAAATGCCTCTACATTGTTTCCCTCACCCTGGTTTTTCAGGTTAGTCAGCCGGACCCCACGGCAATACTTTTTCAGGATTTCCGAAACCTTTCCCTCGGTGGCTTTGGAAGGAGGATAAATTACTTGTAGCACATACTCGGCTTTTCCTGGAGCACCGAAATTAAAAGTGACCATGACCACCGATACGAGGCAGATGACCAGCGTACTGGCAATAGCTATGGCATGCAGGCCGACCCCGGAAGCCATCCCCACCGCCAGGGCAAAAAAGATGTAGACGATATCCTGTACATCCCTCACTGCCGTCCGGAACCGGATGATCGACATGGCGCCCACAAGGCCGAAAGCACGTGCCAGGTTATTGCCTATCACCATGATCACCAAAGTAGTAATTAACGACAACAATACCAGCGAATTGACGTAGGTTGCCGAATAGCTTGGGCCTTTGTAAATATACCGGTAAACCAGTGCTATGACAATCCCGCAGGCAAGCGAAACTGCCAGGTTGGTCAGCACAGTGTAAACGCTGAGCGGGAAAAGATCTATGCTTTGAAATTCTTCTAACATCTGGTTATTGATTATATACCTTTCCAGTGCATCAGCCTGAACATATCCGCCTTCCGCGACGGCTCGGTCAGGTGATGGGAATCTATACAAAAGACATATTTTGATGCCGACCGTTTGATCAGTCCTAACCTTCCGATGATAGGCCTAAGCCAGCCCGGAAAATGATCTTTGAACTTAACCTCGAAGATGAAGTTGTTTTTGAGGGCCGGAATAGCTTTTTCCTCTGAATATAGATCATCGATATTTGGATAAGCTACACTCCGCAAATTTTTATCAATCGTTACCCTCACGTCATTCTTAAACCGGTCGTAATAAGCTTCCCGCTCATAGATCACCAGGACTACCGGTTTTAGGTTATTTCTGTAAACGTGATAAAGAAACTTCCCTGCACCATTCACCCCATGATCATCTTCGACATCACCGAATGCCCTGGAACCTTCACCGGCCAACAGACGTTTCATGACTTCAAATGTTAACCGTTCACGGTCTTTTTCAATGGGTTCCTTGAATTTCCTTTTGATCTCGAGAAAAACCATATCATCCCCGTTTGGCCGGTTATAGCCCCTGATCCTGATCTTTTTCCTGGTTTTGTATCCGTCGATTTTTTCGAAATAGTAATCGAACCGGGATGTGTCGAAATAAACAGACCTGACGGTATATTGATGATCGGCCATTGCCAAAGCATAGGGATCAAGCTCGACATAAGGGCTTATAGCCTCCCGGAGCTGATCCATCCGGCTGACCGGCACGACGTATTTGAATTCATACTTCATGGGTCAGAAAGATACGGAAAAATTCCGTTTAAGATACTCGAGAAGCGAAACTTTATCGCAATAAATCCTGCATTGGACCACCATACCGGGATAAATTCCCTGCGTTGGCTCTGTCGTTACCGCCCTGGCTATGACGAACTGCTGGTTCTGGATCAAATTGATAGTTTCATCAAATCCTTTAAAAGAAGCGTTGACAGTTATTTTATTATCAGGAGTAGAGAATGTAACCTTGTATAAGCTGTTCAGGTAGGAAGAATGCTGGTAAGGCACCGGTATCTTGAGCAAAAGCCTGCTGATGTCGCTTACCTTGAGAATCCCGCCGATTTCAGTATCATAGCTCAGCAGGCCACTTATAGGAGGTGCAATAGTATATTGTGCTTTCTGGGTTTCAAGCCGGCTAATTTCTATTTCGTAAGAACGGATTTTCTGCTCTGAAAGATTTATAACCGGTTCTTTTTCCCCGGTGCTCAAAGACATCAATGCATCATAAGCGACCTGGGTATTAATTTCTGCCAGCTTCAGTGCATTTTCATACATATCATAATCGGCCGGGGTGATCACACTGTCGCTATAAAGCCTTTCCTGCCTGGCAAAGTTCTTCTTTTCCAGGTCCAGTTGCTGCATGGCGTAATTATACTGCCGCTGCGCCTGTTCCACCATCGACTGCTTCTCGCCGGTGGAAACCACATTCATGTTCGCAATCTCGACCTCGCGAAGGTTATTGAGGCGGGTAATCTCGTTCTGGATAAAATAGGATTCAATGTAAGCTACCGTATCATTTACGCCGATGGCAGTATCAAATTCAAGGTCTTCCCTGATCACCAGTTCCGCAATATCCCCTCTTTCAAAACGGTAATTTTTAAAATCCCCCAGGGCATCGGTTTCATAATTATACGTCTGGCTCCAGAATCCTTCTTCCGTGCCCCGCGATAGTTTCCATTCCTTCACGGGATAAACTTTTGCGGATACTACAAAACTATAACGTACCGGGATAGGCAGGAAAATGACAAGGATGGCCAAAATAAGAAGAAGAATAAGTATGTGACGCTTATTGATATGCATTAGGATCAATTTCCTGCTCAAAAACAGTTTAAAATGCTAAATATAGGGAATAAGCGCTATTTCTAGCAACGCAAAGTTAATTTATTATTGAGTTTTATATTGAATAATTGCTCTAGCCTATTCCTTAATTATCCAACTTTTATTTCGTATTGAAACTTTGTCGGGATTGAAATCCCAGTTCATGTTATTAAACTCAATTATTTTATCTGCAAATTCAATGACTTCAACACAGCTATTTTTAACTGAATGATTCATTAAATTTTTGATTACAATAAATAATCCCGGTTCGATAACCTTTCTGATCGTATTAGACTCTATAATAACCAAGGCGTTATCCGGTATTATTCTCAAAATAGCATTAATCCCTTTTTCCAAAGAATTTCTGTCCACTATCAACAGGTAAACTTTTTTAGCGCCTGCTTTCAGCATTCTTGAGGTGTCTTTAGATGAATCCATTGTCTTTTCTTCAATAATTTCATAATCACCGGTTAATGAGTCGCATAAACCACAGCCCTCTGCACCTCTATGACAACTTACTTCATTCTTATCTACAGGTATTACTTTTACCCCGATTATTTCTTTCTGAGTTGAATGTTTTTCAATTATTCTGCAGGCAAACTCTGTTTTTCCTGTATTTCTACCAGTGGATCCAATGATCAGAATATTTGATTTGACGGTCATTCGGTCGCTGCTTTAGATAAAATCATCGCCTATTCCTTTGATGTGGTTCCGGAAGAAGCTCCGGGAAAAGCAAGGGCTTCGGTTAAAACAAAAGCTGCCTGGAGCCAGGATGTGGGGCATAGCGGAAAACATTCCATGCAGTCGTGGCACTCCTTAGATGCTATTTCCGGAATGAAACTAATCTCTTTGTTTATTCCCCTGTCGATAAATCCAACGGCGTTCAGCTTCTTTACCTCGGCACAGTATCGGACACATAGGCCGCAATGGATGCAGAAAGAGGCCTCTTTTTCAAAACGATCTTTGTCTGCACCATATTCCCGGGCCATATCCTGCAATTGCTTTGAATTCGGTGCATGAGCCAGCAGCAGCTCCAGGATGGTTTTGCGAATTCTGTCTATCTTCTCAGACCGGGTTCTTACCACCAGGTTTTCTTCAACCGGGTAAACACAGGAAACCACGAGCTTTGCGGAATTGCCGGATCCTGCTTCGACGATGCAAAGCCGGCAACCACCAAAAGGTATCAGTTTTTCGTGGTGACAGAGTTTGGGTATGGATATCCCTGCACCCTGGGCTGCCTCCAGGACTGTGGTCCCTTCCCTTGCATTGACTTGTTTTCCATCGATCTGTAAAAGGATATCCTTCATACTAATTGCTGCTACCGGTTATCATTCGTTCTTCTTCAGGAACAGGAGAAGGCACTGGTCCGCCGGAGATCTTTTTCACCGCACTAAAGCGGGCGGGGCAAACTTCAAAGCAAGTTCCGCAATTTGTACATTTCTCCTGGTCAATTATATGGATCTTTTTCTTTTCACCATCAATCGCGTCGACAGGGCACTTTTTAAAGCAGATCATACAGGCCCTGCACTTTTCCGGGTCAATATAATATTTGATCAGCTCCTTGCAGTATAAAGCCGGACATCTTTTCTCCCTGATATGTGCCTCATATTCATCCCTGAAATAGCGTAACGTACTTAGAAACGGGTTTGGGGCACTCTTACCGAGGGCACAGAGGGAGGCTTCCATGGCTGTTTCGGACAACACTTCCAAAAGTTCGATGTCGCCTTCTTTTCCCTTTCCTTCGGTGATATTGGTGAGAATCTTATTCATCTGTCTCAGGCCTTCACGGCAGGGGACACATTTGCCGCAGCTTTCATCGGTGAGGAAATTAATGAAGTACCTGGCGACATCAACCATACAGGTAGCTTCGTCCATTACGATCATGCCACCAGACCCCATCATTGAGCCGGCCCCGGTCAGTTCATCAAAACCAACTTCCAGGTCTAACTGTTCCTCGGGGATACAGCCTCCGGACGGCCCTCCTGTCTGCACTGCTTTGAACTTCTTGCCTCCGGGAATTCCACCGCCTATCTTATAGATAATATCTCTGAGGGTCATACCCATGGGTACTTCAACAAGGCCGGTATTGGTAATTTTACCAACCAGGGAGAATATCTTTGTACCCTTGCTTCCTTCAGTTCCTATCTGAGTAAACCAGTCAGCGCCTTTATTGATGATAAGCGGCACATTCGCCCATGTCTCAACATTATTCAACACGCTGGGTTTATCCCAGAGGCCCCTGATGTTGGAGCGGACATACTTCGGCCTTGGCTCTCCGACCCTGCCTTCCAATGCAGTCATCAGAGCAGTTGATTCACCACAGACGAAAGCGCCGGCCCCCTGGTGCACTTTAACAGCGAAGTCAAATCCTGAGCCAAGGATGTTTTTCCCCAGTAATCCATACTGCTCAGCCTGCCTGATCGCGAGGTTGATATTCTCTACAGCCAGGGGGTATTCCTGCCTCACGTAAATATAGCCTTCATGGGACCCGATTGCATAGGCTCCAATGATCAAACCTTCAAGGACTGAATGAGGGTTTCCTTCAAGGAGAGCCCTGTCCATATAAGCTCCCGGATCTCCTTCATCTGCATTTACGATTACATATTTTATTTTTTCAGGGGCATCGCGGGATCCTTCCCATTTTCTCCCTGTAAGAAAGCCGCCGCCGCCCCTTCCTCTCAGTTCAGATTTTTTCACTTCCTCCAGGACTTCTTCAGGAGTCATCCCTGCAAGTACTTTGGATATTGCTGAATAACCTCCAATTGCCACGTAATCATCGATGCTTTTGGGATCAATACTGCCGTTGGATCCGAAAACAAGCCGCTTCTGGTTTTTGTAGAAAGGGATTTCAGATTCAGAAACTATTTTTTTATCTGTTTCGGGGTCAGTATAGAGCAGACGATCTATGACCTTTTTCCCATTTACAGCCTCAGAGACAATTTCCGGAACATCCTCAGGTTTTATTTGTAAATATGTAGTTTCACCCGGGTGATTAACAATAATAGGACCCCTCTCACAAAAACCATGACAACCTGTCTTCCTGATTTCAACTTCATCACTTAAGCCCTGTTTTTTAATCTCCTCTTCAATTCCGGCACCAACTTCTTCACTACCTGAAGCATTGCAGGCAGAACCGGAGCAGAGTGTTATACATGGTTTATTTGGATCTCTTTTGGATAATATTTCCTGCCGGAATTTCTTTAATTCTTCAGGTGTATTTAACCGTATCATAATTCCCCCCTATTCATAGCTTTTTAACACCCCGGCTGTTTTGCTTACCGAGACCTTACCGTGAGTCTTCCCATTGATCTCGATCACCGGCCCCAGAGCACAGCATCCAAGACAGTTAACAGTTTCAAGGCTGAATTTCATTTCCACATCCGTTTCGCCGGGTTTAATTCCGGTCAGGTCTTCCACCGTTTCGAGGATACGGTTTGCACCACGAACATGACAGGCAGTACCAACACAAATGTGAATTTCATGACGTCCTTTAGGAACTAAATTAAAAGCTTTATAAAAAGTAGCTATATGCTGTATCCGGGTAAAAGGCACTTGTAATTTTTGGCTGACCCTCTCAAGGGCTTCCCTGGGGAGCCAATGATTTTCGCTCTGGATCTCAAGTAATACCTGGATGAGTGAACTGGCTTCGCCCTGGTGCTTATCTATGATCTGATCGATTCTTTCGTTATCCATATTCTAAATTAAATTCCAAATTCCAAATTCCAAGCGGACTTGCCCGCAAAACTTGGAGCTGGGGCTTTGAATTTATTGTTTGGGGCTTCATGCAAGCGTATAACATTTGCTGTGTACATCGTACCTGACCAATCCCAGCCTTGATGAACCGATCATGTGCCGTGCTAATTCTGACGGGCTCAGGCCTAAAGAATCAGCGATCTCACCTGTCGAAAGGGGTTTTTCCCCAAGGAGTGACGTAATTTGGCTTATTGCCAGTTTATCTGCAATTAATTCTTCAAACAATCTTTTAAATTCGTCACTATTGAAAAACCCGTGATACGCTTCTTCGGTTCTGTCCGGTACACGGAGCTTCTGCGTCAACACGAGCTTGATGTAGGGGATGAGCTTATTTACCGCTTCAAATTTAAATGCCAATGCCTGATTGTCCATGCCTTCGGCTTTTCCAAGAGGTCCCAACTTCGTAACCTCCGCGCTGTATTCATTCATAAAATTGGCAAAGCGGATCCCTTCGCCGGCAGATACCCATTCAAGCCTCAATCGTTCGGGAAAAATGCCGATGCACTCAAGTAATTTTTTGCATACCTGAACCATGCTGAATGTGTTGAAATTCCCCTGAGTAACATAGTGGCAATCGCAAAGATGGCAGCCACCTATAAATATGCCGTCGATCCCATTGTTAAAAGCCCGGATTATATGCAGCAGGTCAACCCTGGAAGAGCACATCACCCTGATGAGCCTTATATGCGGGGGATATTGAAAACGGGAAACACCGCAAAGGTCGGCCCCTCCGTAGCAGCACCAATTACATACGATGCCTATCATTTTTGGCTGAAAGTTATGTTCTGTACTCATTTTTTCTCATTTCAAATTCCAAGCTCCAAATTACAAATTACAAATCCGTTGCCGCGTCGATCTGGCAAAACAGCTCTTCATCGGTATAGTGTTTCAGCGAAATTGCTGAAGTCGGACACACCGCGTTACAAAGGCCATCTCCTTTGCAGAGAACAGAATTAACAGCAGCCTTTTTGCCTTTTGGCGTATCCTGAAACTCTATCGCACCATAGGTACACACGGAGATGCATGCCCCGCACGCTACACAATCATTCTCCTTCACCTCGCAAACAGAGCCGGAAGCGGTGACCGTGTCCTGTGACAGAAGAGTTACAGCCCGTCCGGCAGCGCCATAAGCCTGGCTGATAGTTTCCGATATATGCTTGGGATAGTGAGCTGTTCCACACAGAAAAATACCTTCAGCGGCAAAGTCAACTGGTCTTAATTTAACATGCGCTTCCTGGAAGAAACCATCCTGGCCCATGCCGACCTTGAATAACTGTGCTACTTCCAGGCTGCCTGCCGAAGGAATGACGGCAGCAGCCAATGCTAACAGATCGGCATCTATGGCAAGCCTCTTACCTAAGATCGGATCCTGAACAATAACCCGTAAAATTTCTTTTCCTTCTTGTGTTAAAGCTTCCACCTGAGGCTTATCATCCGGTTCATACCGGATGAATTTTACATCTTTGTCAGACGCTTTACGGTAATAATCTTCACTGAATCCATAGGTCCTCATATCTCTGAAGAGAATGTAGATATCCAGTTTCGGGTTTATCTCTTTTAGTTTCAGGGCATTCTTTACAGAATGGCTGCAGCATACGCGGCTGCAGTAATTTCTGTCTTCCTGTCTGCACCCGACACATTGGATCATCACCAGGTTCTTAGCGTCAGTTAATCTTTTTTCTCCCCTGGCGATATGCTCGCCCAACTCCACCGAAGTAATTACCTTATCATTTTTCCCGTAAAGGTATTCTGTGGGTTTGTATTCGTCAGCACCAGTAGCAAGGATGGCTGCACCATGTTTAATATTTTTGATCCTTCCTTCAGATTTTACGGTAGTCAGAAAATTTCCCACATAACCGGAAACATCTGTGATGACAGCATCATGAGATACATATATTAAAGGGTGCTGATAAACCTTACGTATCAGATCGCGCAAATATTCCAGAACATCCATGCCCTCCAGTGTAGTAGGAATTCTCAGTGCCATTCCTCCCATGTTTGCATTCTTTTCCAGCAGGTGAACCTCAAATCCCTGATTGGCCAAGCTCAGGGCACTGGTCATCCCGGCCAGGCCTCCTCCGACCACTAGTGCCGTTTTGTTGACGGGCAGTTTGAATTCCTGCAGGGATTCCAGATTGATAGTCCGGGCTACCGACATTCTGACGATGTCCTTTGCTTTTTGTGTAGCCTCTTCCTTTTGTTTGGAATGGACCCAGGAGCAGTGCTCCCTGATATTCGCCATGTCGAATAAATATTGATTGATTCCCCCTTCCCGCAGTGTGTCCCTAAACAACGGCTCATGGGTCCTGGGGGTGCAGGCTGCGACAACCACGCGATTTAGCCCTTTTTCTTTGATTGTGTTAGATATTTGCTGGGCAGCATCCGTAGAACAGATAAAAAGGCCTTCTTCTGCGTGCACCACGCCATTAAGTGTTTTTGCATAATCAACCACGGAAGGAATGTCGACGACCCGTCCGATATTGGCGCCGCAATGGCAGGCAAAGACACCTACCCGGAGCTCTTCCTCAGAGACATCCCTTTCCGCAGGATAAACGCGTTCCCTGGATAGGTTTCCCCGTCTGGATCTCAGCAACTCACCGGTGAGGGCATTCGCACCGCTGGCTGTTACGACTGACTCGGGGATATCCATGGGGCCTGCGAAAGCTCCGCTGATGAAGACGCCCGGGCGGGAGGTCTTGATGGGATTCGTGGGATCGGTCTTGCAAAATCCATGGGAATTGAGTTCGATGCCGAATGTATCAGCGAACTGCTTCACACCTGCGGGAGGGTTTAATCCAACACCCAATACCACAAGATCGAACTCCTCCTCTTTAACCCCGTCAGCGTCGGTGGCATATTTTATGGTTACATTCTTCGTTTCCGGGATCTCTCTTCCTATCGATACATAGCTTCTTACAAAGCTGACCCCGGGAAAGTTCTCTGCTCTTTGATAGAATCGCTCGAAATCCTTGCCGTATGACCTTATATCATTGTGAAATATCGTCGCCTTCGTATCAGCGTCGTGGTCTTTAGCCAGTATCACCTGTTTTTGGATATAGGTGCAGCAGACTGATGAACAATAACTGTTGCCTTTCTCGAGGACCTGCCTGGAGCCGACACAGTGGATCCATGCGATCTTCTTAGGATGCTTCAGGTCGGATGGCCGCAGAATTTCACCGGCATGCGGACCAGTGGCACAGAGCAGCCGTTCAAAATCAAGGCTGGTGACCACGTTTGAAATCTTTCCGTAGCCATAATCGCCCCTTAATCCCGGATCAAACACCTCGTAACCTGGAGCCAGAACTATTGCCCCTACTTTTATTATTCTCTTCTCCGCTGTTTGATGCAGATCTATGGCGTTGTTTTTACAGATACCAACGCAAATAGAACATTTCTTGTCTTTAAGGAAAAGGCAGCTTTCATCTATATAAGGGTTAAGGGGAACTGCCTGAGGGAAGTATATATGGATAGCTTTATTCTGGGATAAGTCCTGATTGAACGGGTCAGAGATATGAACAGGGCAGTACTCCGTACAGACAGTACAACCTGTGCATTTGCTCTCTATAATGTATCGGGGTTTTTTATTCAGAGTTACGGTGAAGTCTCCTGCGTCTCCTTCTACATTTACAACTTCAGTATAGGTCAGAATTTCTATATTGGGATGCCTGTCGCATTCAATAAACTTGGGAGATTCTATGCACATAGAGCAGTCATTCGTGGGAAAGGTCTTATCAAGCTGGGCCATCTTGCCGCCAATGGTAGGTGCTTTCTCAACCAAATAAACCTTATAGCCTGTATTGGCAAGATCAAGAGCGGCCTGAATACCGCTGATCCCTCCACCAACAACAATAACATCTCCGAAATTGTCCTCTGCAGGCATATTAAAAAGTTGCTCCTCAAATAGTTCTTTTTCCACTTCTCTATGTCCTTCTCAGGTTTCTTTGATTCAGGAGATCACTTCCTGAATAATTTCTGTTATGTCTTTTATCTCGATGGCTTTACTATCCTTCCGGGACAACAAGCTATCTTCAAAATTGGCGATGCAATATGGGCAGGAAGTAACCATCACTTCAGCCCCGGTCTCTATAGCTTGTTCTATTCTAAGGTCGGAGAATCTTTCACCCTTTGGAGTGTCCATCCAAATCCTGCCACCACCACCACCACAGCACAGGCTATCTTCCATCGAATCAGCCATCTCGATCAGTTCTAAAGCAGATATTTTCTGTAATACCTTTCGGGGTTCATCATAAATGCCATTATGCCGGCCCAGGTAACATGGATCATGATATGTAACTTTTTTCCCATACTCCTTGATAAGCTCAAGCCTTCCCTCATTAATAAGCTCGGATAAATATTGGGCGATATGGACCACCTCAAAGTGTACCATAAATTCAGGATACTCGTTTTTAAAAGTATGGTAGCAATGAGGGGAAGAAACAAGAATTCTCTTCACACCATTATCAATAAAGGTTTTGATGTTCTCTTTCGCTAAATGTTTGAATAATTCCTCGTCACCCGTTTTGCGGATACTTTCTCCACAGCAATTCTCCCTGGAGCCCAGTATCCCGAAATTTACTCCTGCTTTTTTAAGGATATTGGCTGTGGCGGCGGCTACCTTTTTTAATCTTGGGTCATAACTGAGATAGCAACCGGGAAAATATAAAATTTCCATGTCCCCTGTGAACTCTTTTACAGCAAGGCCTTCTGTCCAATCTGCCCTCTTTTTTCGGTCTGCAAAGAAAGGGTTACCTTCAGCTTTTAGGCTTGATCTTATGGAACGGATAGGATTGGCGGAAGCCGGATAAATACCATATTCAGTTGCAATCCTGCGCAAGGCTATCCCCGATTCTACCTGTCTCACGTCTCTGGGACACACCTTGGAGCATTTTCCGCAGGTAGTGCATCGCCAAATTTCTTCACCTTCTATCTCAGACATACCGAAAGTAGCCTCCCGGACTATTTTGCGCATACTGAAATGTCTCAATTGATTCCATGGACAAACAACATCGCATTTCCCGCACTGGTAGCAAAATTTGAAAGCATCTCCACCCTTTTCCTTTATGATCTCAGCGATCTCTTTGTAGTCGGCTATATTTTCCATAATTCCAGTTCCCAGTTCCCAGTTTCAAGTTTCTAATTTCTAATTTCTAAATTCATGCGTTTTATACCTGCCCCTTCTTTGACAAAGACATTCGGGCAACGATATTCATTATTTTAAGCAATCCATATTTGTTTGCCAATGATTCCAGTCCTATCTCCAACTCATCCTGCTTCTCTTCTTCTTCTTCTATTTCTTCTTCCCTTTCTTCGTATATCAGGGCTTCATTTAAGCACCACTGCACACACAAGGGCTTTTCCTGTGGTGGATCACTTTCGCACATATCGCATTTTAGAGGAAGACCCGAATCAGGTTCTTTGAACACGTCTCTTGATGAGCAGGAAGCCCGGCAGAAAGCACACTCGTCGTATTCCTTTCCGTCAATCGTATATTTGTCTCTGCCGGCACATTCGGCTACAGCATACTCACCCGCATAAACAGGAACATATATGTCCGCGATCGGATCACGGATCACGCGAATACGGGACCTCGCCGGATTATTGCTGCTGTATTTTGGTGTGGCGTGAAAAGCGGAGCAGATTACTTCACATGCCATGCACCCAACGCATTTATCAACATCAATTCTTATTGTTTTAATTGTTTTATTTTTCTTTTCACCCTTCATGATTCCCGTCCTCCACTTTATTTTCCTGATTTTTTGCATAAGTTTCTTTAGAAGGGTCATTGTCAATATCTGTCAGGATCCTCCTCTGCTGGAAGTCTTCGTTAACGTAATCCAACTCCAATTCATGCAAGGAGTCTTTCGTAGGAATACCCTCATCATTCCAACCTTTAAATTTGTAATACTTATCCAGGAGATCCTTTTCAAGTTCGGGAAATCTTTTCTTCCAATGGTTCTCCGGGGGCTTCTCATCTTCTCTCCGCATGCCTCTTCTTATATTAACGGCCCTGACTAAAGTCCGGTACCTTTTGGCTGCTTGCGATAACTTGGCTTCATCCATATCGATCCCGACGCCTGATGAGATAAATTTCGGGTAATTGTGTATATGATACGGGGGCTTCAGGGGAAATGACGATAAACCGGAACACATCCCGAGGGCGTCATCGATGTAGTGCATCCGCTCTTGCCAGTCGACAATATCACAACACATTTCAACGGTCGGGTAAAAGGGCATCGACTTTTCCCCACGTGGTTCCCAGTCCAAAAGATATTGCTTGAACTTTTCATCAGGAACCTGGACCCAATCCTTTGCAAACTCTTCTCTCTCCTCTATCGTAGGAAAAGGTGCCTGGGGGAATTGCCCTTCAATCTGGGTAATGTTTATCTTCTCGCCGGTGGCATACATGAGGAAATAAATGGGATTCAGCATGGATAGCTTGAGAGGAAGCTGCTCAAGTTTCTTAATATTATTATGGGCATATTCTTCTGCGCCGTTACCAATCTGCTGGGCCGCCCAATAAGTCCCATTGGCCAGAACATCTCCTATCCCTTCCCGCCTGACAATTCTGTCCAGTAGCCAGAAAAATCTCCCTTCGTTATCGGACGGCATTCCCGGAAAGTCCTTATCAGTCAAAATTCCGGTTTCATAAAGCTCAAGGGCAAATGCCATAACCTGCGGGGTTGAAAATGCATCCACTCCATACTCTGTAGCACGCTGAGCGATTTTTAGACCAAAATCCAGGTCTGAATAGGCTGCCATTGTATACGTCAGTTTCGAGAAGCATTTCATCATGTATGTCGGAAATCCCGAAACGGAAATGGTTGCCGCGCATTTCAATGGACAGTTATAGCAACTGATGAGCCTTATCCGCGCACTTTCCAGAGTCTCCCTCCAATTCTTTTCGATTTCTTCGTTCCAAAATTCTTTTCTCCGGGTACGGGAATTTCCCCACATGAAACTCTCGGTGTGCCACTTCTCATCGTGGAGTTTCATCTCCTGCGGTGACCCAAGCCCGGCTAAAATGGGCATTACCCCTGGAATTGGCTTTTCTTCCCGGACTTTTATGTATTTTAGCACTTCGTTGCAAAGTTCCATAAATTCAGCCGGTCGGGCGACATTGACGTCCTTTGTTCCGCGAACAGCTATCGCCTTTACTCCTTTGTCTCCCATAACTGCCCCTATTCCGCCCCGGCTGGCACTGGACCTGCCCTGCTCGATGGAAGCAAAATAAACCCTGTTTTCACCGGCCAGGCCGATGGAAGCCACCTGGGCTTTCGGCTCATTCAACTCCTGCCGGATAAGTTCTTCAGTTTCAATAGCGCCTTTACCCTGCAAATGAGAGGCGTCACGTATTTCTACTTTGTCATTGTTTATCCACAAATAAACCAGTTCGGGGGACTTGCCGCGAAGGATCACTTTGTCATAACCGGCATACTTCAATTCCGGCGCCCAAAAACCCCCCATCATTGAAAATGCCATTAACTCAGTCTGAGGAGAAATGGTAGAGACAATAGTACGATTACAACCGGGAGCAGGTGTGCCACATAAAAGGCCAGTGGCAAATATTAGTAGATTATCAGGAGAGAAGGCTTCAACTTCAGGTGGAACCCTATCCCATAATATCTTGGCATTAGTACCTAACCCCCCCAGATATAGTTCTGTGTCAATTGGGTCAGTTGCAACCCTCTCAATGCTTCTTCGGGTTAGATCAATTTCTAAATTAAACCCTGTCTCTGCGTACCTCATTTTTTTTCATTCTGTTGCTATCAGCATAATGGCGGACTATAGGGTATCTCCAGATACAGATAATAAAATCCGGCTCTGCCTATATTCAAAAAAAAGTAAAAGTAAAAGTAAAATTTTAAATTTAACCCGGAACTCACAAATCAAATTTAAATGGTGAGAACTTGTCAAATCACATAATAATGAATTTATTATGTTTGAGTTCTGCATTTTTTTTTATATTTGAAGTCTGCATATTTATTTTACCAGGAACATAATATCTTAAACAATGAACGATAATCTTGATCCTTTATTTAAACCAAGAGCAGTTGCCCTGATCGGCGCCTCGGTTAAGGAACTTTCCATCGGGAATGTCATTATTAAAAACCTGCTTCATTATAACTACAGGGGTCCCGTGTTCCCCATCAATCCAAAAGTGGATGAGGTCCGGGGGCTGAAAGCCTATGCCTCTATATTGGATGTGCCCGGGGAGGTGGATCTTGCGCACATTGTGATACCTCCTCCTTTTGTACCGGAAGAGGTGGAAAACTGCGGGAAGAAAGGGATTAAGGCAATCATTATCAATACGGCAGGGTTTAAGGAAATGGGTGCCGCAGGTAGGGCGCTGGAAGATGATTTCCTTGCCAGGGCGCGGAAATACGGGATCCGGATCGTAGGCCCGAACTGCCAGGGAATCATCAACTCCGATCCGGAAATCAATGCTTATTGCAACTTCACCTTCACCTACCCGGAACCGGGCCATATCTCCGTGGTAGCCCAGAGCGGCGGCGTAGGCGCCGTGATCATGCAGGCTTTTTCTGATATGGGTATCGGTCAGCGGATGTACGCATCAACAGGAAACGGGTCGGATGTATCCATCGCGGAAATCATGAGTTATTACGGAAAAGACGATGGAACGAAAGCCATTGTGGTCTATGTTGAAAGCCTGGATAACCCGCTTGAATTTATCAATATAGCTAAACAGGTAACTGCCAAGAAACCAATTCTGGCCATGACTGCGGGGAGGACCGACAAGGGAGCGGAAGCTTCCCGGTCACACGTCGGTGGACTGGCAGGTAGTATCTCCATGGACCTCATCTTTAAAAAGGCAGGCATGCTTACCTTCAGCAACCAGGAAGAACTTTGCCATGCAGCAGTGGCACTTTCCTCGCAGCCGGTTCCTAAGGGCAATAAAGTGGGTATTATTACCAACACCGGCGGACCATCAGTTATCGCTATCGATGAACTGGTAAGCTGCGGACTGGAGATACCGCCGCTTTCAGAAAATGCAGCAGAGACGCTGAAGGGGACGATGCTGGAGCAGGCTTCCATCCGTAACCCCCTGGATGTCGTTGCCACTGCCGGCCCGGGCCACTTCAAAAGCGCACTCGAAGTGATGATGAATGAGCCGCAGTTCGACAGCATATATCTGAATTTTGTAACTCCTCCGTTCGTCGATTGTGAGAATGTCGCCCGTGAGATAGCAGCCGCCGCAAAGGCCGGCAGCAAGCCGATCGTATGCAACTATATGACGGATAAACAGAAATGGAGCGGCACCTCAAAAATTCTTAAGGATGGAGGAATCCCCTGTTTTGATTTCGCTGAAACTGCGGCCCGGGCTCTTTATTCGATGGTCTGCTATAATAAAATAAGATCGGCGAAAGAGGGCACTGTAAAAACATTCACGGATGTAAATAAAGATGCGGTCCGTTCCATTCTCGACAATGCCTGGTCACAGAAAAGGGAGGTCCTTTCTGCAGCGGAAGTTTATGGCATACTCGAGGCATACCGGGTACCGGTTGCCCCCTGGAAAGTGGCGAATGATAAGGATGAGGTCATTGCTGCCGCAAACGGGATCGGGTTCCCTGTCGTTATAAAAGCTGATTCTGAAAAGATCATCCACAAGAGCGATGTAGGCGGTGTGGCCGTTAATATCCAGGATGCACAGGAAGCAGCCGCGGTGGCCGAAACCATGACCAGGAATCTTGGGGACGGAATAAAATTCTTTGTACAGAAATACCTTCCGAAGGGACGGGAGTTGATCATCGGTGCAAAAGCGGTAGCAGGCGTCGGCCATATTATTATGTTCGGCCTCGGCGGGATCTTTGTGGAGGTATTCAGGGATGTGGCTTTTTCAATCAGCCCTGTCAGTGACATTGAAGCCCTGGAAATGATCAGTTCCATTAAAGCTGCACCGTTGATAAATGGATTCAGGGGTGAAAAAGGGATCAACAAAGACAAGGTCGTGGAGATCATCCAGCGCATTTCCATGCTGGGAACGGATTTCCCCGGAATCAAAGAGCTTGACCTCAACCCTCTCTTTGCAACGGGCGATGAAATTTGTGTTGTTGATGCCAGGATCCTACTTTGATCAGAAAATCATTTATAATACAAAATAAATGCCATGGAGAATAAGAAGCATAACATCGGGATCATCGGATTAGGGCCCATTGGTCAGACGCTAGCGGTACATTTCAATCTTGCCGGTTGTGAAGTTGCCGTTACCGATCTCGACAGGGATAAACTGAACCTCATTCGCAAAGAGGGAATGGAGCTTGTTTCGAAGATTGAAAAAAAATCATTCTTCAAGTATGTTTGCTACTCAGTGGAGGAGATGCTGGAGCTTGATTCTGACATCCTTATTTCTTCTGTCAAAGACTATCATGTCGATAAGATCGTAAAGATCATCGAAAAGAATCTGAAAAAGGAAATTCTCCTGCTCAGCGCCCAGAACGGGATCGACATCGAAAAAAAGTACCAGGTACATTTCTCCAAATCCTCCATCCTCAGGATGGTGATCAATTTTGCAGGGAATCTCCAGGCCCCGAATGTAACAGCGATCAACTTTTTCAATCCTCCCAATTATGTCGGGTCGATGGACGATTCGCAGGAAGAACTGGCACAGTGGCTTGCAAAAACCCTGACAAGTGCAGACCTTTTAACAGAACAGGTGAACTCCTTTACACTAAACGACAAGATCTGGGAAAAAACAATCCTGAATGCTGCTTTAAGTCCTTTGTGCGCCATCTCCAGGCTTACTATGAAAGAAGCCATGAACAATGCTGACACCCTTGAAGTCATCGAACAGATCCTCTATGAAGCGGTACAGGTTGCGTGTGCCGAAGACATCAAGCTGCCGGATAATTTCATCAAGCTGGCCATCAGATACCTCAGCAGTGCCGGGAACCATATGCCTTCACTTGCGGTCGACCTGATCAATAAACGGGAAACCGAGATCAATTTCATGAATGGTAAAATAGTTGACTATGGCCGGAAACATTACATCAAAACACCGATAAACCTTGTACTTACCAACCTGGTCAATGCCATTTCCTGCAAGGATGGCGTAGGGAAATGCAAGTAAGATCATTAGAAAGAATCACATATAAAACTGACTCATATGGATAAGAAAATATATTCGTGGCAGATGACGGTACAGGATACGGATTTTCAGCTTACCGAAAGTCCATTTCCGGAACTTGAAGTGCAGGAAGCGCTGGTTAAAATTGCCGGATGCGGGGTTTGCCATACCGACATCAGCTTCTGGCACTACGGGGTGAAAACAAAGAAAGAGCTTCCCCTGACGCTTGGCCATGAGATCAGCGGAACGGTCATTGCCGGCCCGGGAGAATGGGTCGGGAAAAACGTGATCATTCCTGCCGTGCTGCCCTGCGGCGATTGCGAACTGTGTAAAAAGGGACGGAGCAATATGTGCCAGAAACAGCTTATGCCCGGGAATGATTTTCACGGTGGGTTTGCCTCGCATATCAAGGTTCCTGCCCGTTTTCTCTGTCCCGTCCCTGACCTGCTTTTGACAAAATACCCCCTCGAAAAACTATCAGTTATCGCAGATGCCATCTCCACACCCTACCAGGTAATTAAAAAATCAGAACTTGAAGCCGGGGATCTTGCCATCGTTATAGGCGTTGGCGGGGTTGGCATTTATGCGGCCCTGATCGCCCGGATCTTCGGTGCAAAAGTGCTTGCCCTGGATATCGACGATGCCAAGCTGGCTATGGCCAGGAACAATGGGGTGGATGCAATCCTGAATGTGAAGGGGCTGGATATTAAAACAGTCAAGGATAATGTCCGGGAGATTGCAAAAGGGCTGGGAGTTTCACGTTACGGCTGGAAGATCTTCGAAGTTTCAGGCACAAAACCCGGCCAGGAACTGGGCTTCAACCTGATCACCTTCACCTCTACCCTTTCCATTGTCGGATTTACCCTCGACAGAACCGAAGTTCGCCTGAGCAACCTGATGGCTTTTGACGCCAAACTGATCGGGACCTGGGGCTGCAAGCCGGAACTCTATCCTGAAGTCGTTGATCTGATCACGACAGGCAAGCTGAAGATAGATGATTTTATTGAAACTTTCCCTATGTCGAAAATCAACGAGGTATTCCGTAATACCCTGAACCATGTTTACCGGAAGAGATCCATACTGGTACCCGACTTCGATTAATCCAGAAATTATTAACTCAAAAATAAGATACCATGTTAGCAAATCACAATCTTACCGACATCACATACAAGGAGATCCTGTTTGAAAAACGTCCCTGTAAGGATCTTAACGGCAATCCCGTCGAAGGCCTGTTCAACGCCTGGATCATTCTGAATAACCCCCAGCAGTATAATTCTTACACAACCAATGCTGTCAAAGATGTGATCCTTGCCATGCGGGAAGCCTCCAACGATCGGAGCGTCGTGGCTATCGTCTTTACCGGGGTGGGCGATAAAGCCTTCTGCACCGGCGGGAATACGAAGGAGTACGCTGAGTACTATGCCGGGAATCCCCAGGAATACAAACAATACATGCGTCTTTTCAACGACATGGTCTCATCCATTCTCATGAACGATAAACCTGTGGTTTGCAGGGTGAATGGGATGCGGATCGGTGGTGGCCAGGAGATCGGGATGGCCTGTGACTTTTCCATTGCACAGGATTTCGCACGGTTCGGGCAGGCCGGCCCGAAGCACGGAAGCGCACCCGACGGAGGGGCGACCGATTTTCTTCCGCTTTTCGCGGGCATTGAAAACGCCATATTCTCCTGTACTGTATGTGACCCGTGGTCAGCCTACGAGGCATCGCGCTGGGGTTTAATAATTGAAGTAGTGCCTGCATTGAAAGTAAACGGGGAATTCATCCCGAATCCTCTTGTTTATACTGATCAGTGGGTAAACAGCAAAGGCCAGATCATCTACGGGAAGATGAAATCAGGAGAAGAACTGGCTAAGGGAAAAGAAATGATGAAAGCGGGTGAAATGGACCTTTCGATGTTAGACCAGGCCGTGGAACGCTTATGCACCAAACTTATGTATCTCATGCCAAATTGTCTTAGCAAAACGCTGAATTCATTGCGGAAATTTAAGCTTGAACACTGGGATAAGAACAAAGAAAACAACCGTGACTGGCTTGCGCTGAATATGATGACTGAGGGCAAAGCCGGTTTCCGGGCATTTAACGACGGCCCGAAAGATAAACGGGAAGTTGATTTCATAAAGCTTCGGCGGATGCTTGCCCAAGGCCATGAATGGAACGACGAGCTCATCCGTGCGATTTCCCCTCAATTTCAGTAAACAATAAAATCCCGAGAGTGTATGCAAAAGATCAAAGTTGAATATTTATACGAGGATACCGTTGCCAGGGTGATCCTGGATGACGGAAAAGCCAATATCCTGGATGGTATCATGATGGGCGAGATCACGGAGTTCCTGGTTTCCCTGAAAAACAAAAAGGATATCAAACTGGTGACCTTCGAAGGGGCTGGTAATAACTTCTCTTACGGGGCCAGTGTGGCCGAACATACGAAAGACAAGGCCGCCGGAATGCTGGAGGGTTTTCACAGGATGTTTTATACCCTCATCGACCTCCACATCCCCACGCTGGCCAAGTTATCAGGCCAGTGTCTCGGAGGCGGGTTTGAACTGCCGCTCGCCTGCAATTTTATTTTTGCAGACAAGAGTGCAAAGATCGGCCAGCCGGAAATTATCCTGGGTGTGTTTGCACCCCCGGCCTCTATCATGTTACCCCTTAAGGTGGGAAATGCCAGGGCGGAAGAATTGCTTATCACCGGAAAAATTATCTCTGCTGATGAGGCAAAATCCATGGGGCTTGTCAATGAAGTTTTTGAAGACAAGGCTGCCATGGATGCCGCCACGGATGATTGGATCCGGAAAAATATCCTCGGGAAGAGCGCTTCATCCCTGCGTTTTGCCACCAGGGCGGCCAGGGCCTCCTTTGATTTCTTCATGCTGAAACATCTTCCGTGCTTTTCTGACATGTACCTGAAGGAAATGATGGAAACCCATGATGCCAATGAAGGGATCAATGCATTTATTGAAAAGAGAAAACCTATTTGGAAAAATTGTTAATGAAACTATATAAATATTGAAAACCGATGAGTGAAAAAGTAATCCAGGACAAGAGCGAACTCGTAAGATTGCGGTCGGCGAATGATCTTCGCACGACAATGGACGGGTATTTTGCAAGACTGAAAGAAGCTGCTGAAACCGGGAGCCGGAAGATCGCCTGGTGCACGAGCGTCGGGCCGGCCGAACTGCTGTATTCAATGGGGTTCGAGGTCTATTTTCCCGAAAATCACGGCGCCATGCTGGGCGCCGGCAAGAATGCCGACAAGTATATCCCTACGGCAGTCGCCCACGGTTATTCACCCGATATCTGTTCTTACCTTACCAGCGATATCGGCGCTTTCCTGCAAAATGAAACACCGCTCCAGAAGAGCGGCTTCAGTTCGGTTCCCCGGCCCGATATCCTTGTTTTTAATACAAATCAGTGCCGTGAGGTGGAAGACTGGTTCAGCTTTTACTCCAGGCATTTTAATGTCCCCATCGTTGGAATTCATACCCCTTTATGCATCCACGACCTGAGCCCGGAGATCATTAAAAGCGTTTCAGACCAGTACCATCGGATTATTCCTGAAATAGAAAAAGTGGCAGGGAGAAAATTCGACATGGACAGCTTCAGGGAAACCGTCGGTTTATCCCATGATGGCTGCGTACTTTGGAAACAGGTGCTGCAAAAAGCAAAGCACCTGCCGTCGCCCATCAATTTCTTTGACGCTGCCATCCATATGGGGCCTATCGTTATCATGCGGGGCACAAAATATGCTGTCGATTATTACAAAATCCTCCTGGCGGAACTGGAAGAGAGGATTGAAAACAATATCAGCGCAGTTCCAGTAGAACGATTCAGGATATACTGGGAGGGTATGCCGATTTGGTACAAGCTGAGTAATATGGCCAAATTATTTGCTAAGCTCGACACTTGCCTTGTCGCTTCAACCTATTGTAACAGTTGGGTATTTGATGATCTCGACCCTGCTAACCCGTTTGAATCCTCCGCCCTGGCCTACAGCAAACTCTTTATTGTCCGGTCGGATTCGGTAAAAGAAAATGTCCTGGAACAATTGCTAAAGGAATTCACTGTTCATGGGATCATCTACCATGAATCCAAGACCTGCGCACGGAATTCCAATAATCGTTACGGGCTGCAAAACCGCCTGTCCAAAAAGACCGGCATCCCGTACCTTGAGATCAACGGCGACCTCAACGATCCGCGCTGCTACTCCGAGGAACAAAGTATCATTGCCATCGAAACATTTATCGATCAATTAGCAGGAATGGTAAAACAGGCGTAATTTACAGTTTACAATTTACGATTTACAAACTTAAAATTTAAATCTTAAACCTTAAAACTGAATATGTACCGGCTGGGCATAGATCTCGGGTCATCTTATACAAAAGGGGTCCTGGTTGATGAGAACAACCGGATGACTAATTTTCTATGCGTAAAATCGGGATATAACTTCAATAATGCCTCAGCGAAAATCATCGCCCATTTCTCGGAAAAGCATGAGATCGAATACCCTGTTTATACATGTGGTTACGGCCGTGAACAGATCCAGGCCAGTTTTATCCCCAATTCGGAATTGATCGCACTTTCCAGGGCGGTGTACCAGATATATCAGCACGCTTGTTCTATCATCGACATTGGCGGGCAGGATACGAAATTTATCCAGGTGAATGCACTCGGCCAGGTTGATAAATTCAAGATGAACCGGAAATGTGCAGCCGGGACAGGTTCCTTCCTGGAGGAAATTGCTTTCCGGTTGGATGTGACACCCGCGGAATTCACGGAGTTTGCAAAGGATGCCACCCAGGAGGTGAAGATCAACAGTTTCTGCACCGTATTTGCCATTTCGGAAATCATCGGCATGATCAAGAACGGAACCACTTTGCCGAATATCATCATCGGCATTTACAACTCCATTATTTTAAGATCGATAGAGATGTCGCTGGTTGAGGATCACCTGGTAATCACCGGCGGGTTACCGGCGATGCACCCGATTATCGTCAGCCTTTTCAAAGATAGATATCCCGATTCTGAGAGCCCTGAGCACTCACAGTTCCTTGCTGCTTATGGGTGCGTGCTTTTAAACAGTAAGAGATCATAATAACCATTCAACTCAGCATATGAACAAACAACCGAAAGAAGTAGTGATCGTAAGTGCGGCAAGAACACCGATTGGCAAACACGGCGGCTATTACAATTACCTGCCTGCCGAAGACCTGGCCGTTCTGGCGGTATATGAAGCCATTATGCGATCCGGGATAGACCTGGCGAAGACCAGGATTGACCAGGTGGTTGCCGGGATGATCTACATCGATTCGCTGAGCCAGCAGATTTACCTGCCGAGAAATGTTGCGGTAAGGGTTGCAGAAAAATTTAATGATAAAGAGAACCTGCGCGTAGCCCCGGGGAAGACTACCGTGCGAATTTGCGGGACCGGCTTCCAGGTGCTGGCCGACGGGTTCGACCAATTGATGTCGGATACTGAAAATGCAAGTTGCGTCTTGTCGTTTGCCACCGAGAACATGTCGCAGACCAACCTGGTCCATCAGGGACGCAGGAAAAAGGACAGCGTCTGGGATTTCGAAGATGCCCCGCTCCGGGATTACCTGATGGAGGGATTCAACCATAACCTCTTCAAAACACTGATGCCGAAAACTGCCGAATTATATGGTACACAGACAGGGATCACACGCAAAGACTGTGATGAATTTTCATACCTCAGCCATACCCGTGCCATGAAGGCCCAGTCGAAGCAATGGAACAGGTTTGCCAGTCCCGGTTCAAACGATTATCTGCAGGGCATTTTCACTCTCGACACCGTTGATCAGGCCGGTAATGCCATCAGCGTTTGGCGGGATGAAGGGACCAAGTACGATATCAGTTTGGATGAACTGGCCAACCTGCGTCCTATGCTTAAACCCGATGGGCTGGTAACGCCCGGCAACGCGAGCCAGATCAGCGATGGCGCAGCAGCAGCCTTGCTGATGGAGCGCACCTTCGCCGATAAACACCACATCCCCTACCTGGCAAAGATCAAAGGGTACCAGTTCTCCACGGTTCCGCCCGAGATCATGGGCCAAGGCCCGGTACCTGCCATTCATAATCTTCTTGCAAAGCTGGATATGAAAAAAGAGGAGATCGACCTGTTTGAGGTCAATGAGGCATTTGCCGCACAGTACCTGGGCGTTGAGAAGGAACTCGGGCTCCCGCGCGAGCGTACGAATGTAAACGGGGGCGCCATTGCCATAGGGCACAACATTGCCGCCTCCGGCCTGCGCATCACCATCGACCTTATTTATGAATTAAAACGGCAGGGACTGAAAACCGGCATCGCATCCGCCTGTATCGGCGGGGGCCAGGGCGGAGCAATCTGCGTGGAAATTGTTTAGTTAGCGCAATGTTTTAATAACCAGACAGACCACTTGACAATGAAACAAAAGGCAGAAGCGAAATGACAGAATTAAAAGAAATAAAATTTGGAACTGCATGATAGTAAGATCGTTAATTTTAATCTAAAAAAATATAATGGCTGAAAAAAGTATAAAACAGATACTTAGTCTTTGGCAGGAAGATAAAGAGCACTATAAAACCACAGAAGTTGGATCAGGTGTTCAAAAGTTTGTCAAAGAGGTTTTAAAAAGCCATGAACTTTTTGACTTGGGTGAAGGTAAGCTTAACACACCCGTCAATAAAAGAAAAAACGAGTTTCTTGAAGAAACCAAAAATAAAGGAAGACGGGCTGATATAGTAATTTTTATTGACGGTGATATTATTATTCCTGTCGAAGTTGAAAAACACGGCAATATCGAAGCTGGTAAACTTCAGCTTTTTCAGTATCAGAGCGACTGGATTAAAAAATACGGGCTTCTTACTGACGGTGACGAATGGCGCTTTTACAACAATCGTTTCCCCGTAAAAAGTTTCAGGATAAAAGACATACTGCATGATCCTACTGACCTGCTCACTTTTTGGAAAGAGTATGTACAACCTGAATATTACTATCGTTCATTTTTTGAAAAGAAAGGTCAATTTGAATTTTTTGAAAAAGATATTCCAAAGGTTGATGATGTTCGCGAAGATTTTTTTAATGACATCACTAAACTTATTGAGAATTTTAAAAACAAACTAAACCTGAAAGGTTATTTCAAAGAAGTAAAAGAGGAAATAGAAAGAGAAAAGAAAGCTGTTGAAATCACTTATGCTTATTTGATTCAGTTTATCTTATACAAAGTTTTGGTAGATAATGGCTTTTCTGATTTTGCTGAAGATTGGAACCAACGGCTTAATAGTATTGATAAAGAAATTAAGTCTGAAAGTTACCATAGCGTTTTATCATTAATAAAAACTATAAGCGATAAAATCTCTGATAAAATTTATAAGCGGTTCAACGACGAACAGCTTATGATTAATGAGAAATTGAAAGATATCCTGGCACAGCCCAAAACAGAGATCGCTGATGTTTCCGTTTGGCTTGATATTATTCTCTTCATTAACCGTTACGATTTTGCCAATGTCCAAAATGAGATATTTGGTTATGTTTATGAGAATTATCTGAAAGACCTTTATCTTGACGAAAAGAAGGGCCAGTATTTTACCGATCCGCATGTAGTTGAGTTCATGCTCAACGAAATGGGCTATAATAAAAAAAATCTCCAAAATCGATATGCAAAAGACAAAGACAGCATTTCTATAATTGACCCATCCTGCGGTTCAGGTACTTTTCTTTATAATGCTACCAACCGTATTATTGATGCTTTTTTTGATCAAAGCAACGCATCTGCAAAACAATCGGAACAAATAATCAACGATAACATTTTTGGGCTTGATATTGCCGAGTTTCCGCTGTACCTTGCAGAAATGAATATTCTAATGCGGATGCTTCCGATAATATTCAACAAGCGTTATAATAACCCCGTTGACCAAAAAATAAAAGTATTCAAAACCCGCGATAGTATTGCGGAATTTTTAGATACTGCATTAAAAAACACAATAACTGATATTAATGCTGCATTTAAAAAACAACAAATACAATTAGATTTATTCACTAAAACGCTTGATTTGGGTTATGATAGTTTTATGCGAGACAAGAGTGATTTGAATAACTTAAAGGAGAGTCTTGAAAATAAAAATAAAAAGGTTCGATATCGTTATGATTTTGTAATAGGAAATCCGCCTTATGTGGGTTATAATGAAATCTCAAAACAAAAATTACTTTTTATTCAATTATTGCAATCTAAAAAATTGCAAATGAGCGATATTTATGGTGTTAATTTAAATACAGTACCTGGCAGGACTAAAGCTTATGCCCCGAAACCCAATTTATATTCCTTTTTTATTGCTTTAGGTCTTGCATTGCTTAAAGATGGTGGTAAACTTTGTTATATTATTCCTCAAACAATTTTAACTTCAACGGATTTAGATGTTCTTCGATATCATCTCTCTAACTTTTTAACAATAGAAAAAATAATAACATTCAGTTGTAATATGTTTATTGGTCGAGGCATTAAACAAGATAAACCTATCCCAACATCAAGTTTGATTTTTATTGTAAGTAAAAAACCTCCTGCAAGAATTGTTGAAGTGGATATAATTAATTATTTGAAAGAAGACGATGATATAATTACGTGCCTGAATAATATCAACAAAAAGAAACAAATCTTATATACAAGAATTACACAAAACCAGTTGAAGCAAAATATTAACAACTGGAATTTTATAAAGTTTACGCCGGCAATAAAAGAATTCTTTAAAGAATACAACCTTAAAGAAACTTTTGATATTTATCGACTTGATGCTTATTCTAAGAAATATTTTAACTCAAACTTTTATTTTGATAAAGGCCTAATTTATCCCAAGGATAAAATTACAGATGAAATAAAAGATGGTTCTACTTTCTACAAACAAATCGAATCGAATCAAAAAAATTATCTTTTACAATCATCAGACAAATTTATTGCGAAGAAGAATATCTCACTTCCAAAAGGCGCACAAGGATTTAAAGTATATGATTCAAAATATAAGATTGTATGGCGCTACATGAATACTGAAAAATTTCATTTCTGTGATTATGATGTGATGATAAATCATAACTGGATTTTGATTTCGTCAGACAATAAAAAGGAAATGGAATATATCTTTTCTATTTTAAATTCAAAAGTGACAAATTTTACCTTCTTTAATTTACTAAGCAGTGATAATGAAAAAAGTTTTCAAATTGGAATAAAATCCATCAAAGAGTTTTGTAGAATACCACGTATCAATGATTGGAATGAAAAAATAAAAATTGAAATTATTTCTGCAACTGAACAATTACTCGAAATGGAGAAGCAATATTTTTCTGATATAATTGATTTCAAAGGAATAATGCTCCAAAAGTATGATGATATTGAAGTTTCAGGGAGCAACCTCATTATTAGCTACAAAGGAAAAGAAACAAAGTGTAAAATTCTTGACCAGGTTGAATTAGTTAAAGGAATAGTTACCAGCCTCGTAAAACCTGTTCTTATTAATGAAGGAGAAACAGGCAATGTTTCGGTATTAAAATCCCTTCCAGCATTCGATAAAGAATATCAGGCTCAATTAAAAGATTACATTGATAACCTGGTTTACGCACTTTATTTCAAAATAAAACTACCCGAACTCGGGTTTGATAAAGCAGCGGAAATCAAAAAAGCATGCAGTAAACATAAATTCTATCAACTTGTAAACACAAAATAAAATGAATAGGGAAGAACACGAGCAAAATTATAACCTGCTTAAATTTCAGCAGGGCCTCAAAGAATATATTTTCCTAACCCGTTCCGGCTACCGCCATTTCTTTGTCTTAGGCAAAGACCTTAAAGATGCGGAAGAAAACTTCATGCGCATTAACGAAATAAAACGTAACGGATTTACCCTTGAAGATTTGCCCATCCGGCTTGAATACAACAAAGAAAAATGCAAAGAATGGAGCATGGATAACTTTTGGGCAAATAATGAAAACAAAAAAAATGAAATAAATCTTACGCAATTGTAGGTACATTGTATTGGAAAACAAAGCACGAAACGCTAACAGAAACAAAAAATTAATGACCCAATAAAGAAGTATCATGGGAACTGTTTTTTCATTCGGGAACAAACTACTTCAAAAGGAAGTCGCGAAACTGAACAACATCAAAAAAATCGCCATCATCGGTTCGGGGACCATGGGTATTGGAATCGGTATCGACATTCTTAATAAAACGGGGTATGATGTCATTTTCATTGACGTGGCCGACAGTGCGCTGGAAAGGGCTTCAAGAGATATCGGCAGCCATTTTTCCAGCCTGGCGGATGGCGGCAGAATGCTGGAGGAACAGGCAAAAGCATGTCTTGCGCGGGTTTCCTATACGAAGGATTTCGCTCTCCTGGGCCAGGCAGAGATCATCTGGGAGGTAGCCACCGAACGGATCGACGTCAAGAAAGTGATTTTCGGGAACATCGGGAAATATGCCGACCCGAAAAAACTGGTATTTATCTTTTCCAACACATCATCGCATACTACTGCCGAACTGGCTGTCCTTTTCAACGACATGTATCTCAGGGATAAATTCCTGACCGGCCATGGTTATTTCCCGTTCCATGCAAACCGCCTGTTTGATGTTATGAAGGGGAAATATGCCACGGAAGAGACCTTCACAGCCGGGGTTGCATTCGCCGAACAGGTGCTGGAAAAGAAAGTCATTGCCCTGCGAAATGACCATCACGGTTACGTGGCCGACCCCATCTTTGAAGGTATGGGAGTTATCATGCAGTGGGATGTAAAAACCGCGCAGGACCTGGTGGAACTGCCCCAGGTATTTGAACTGCTTACGGCCAACCCGTTCCAGGTACTCGACCGTACAGGCCATATGCCTTATACCGAGTGCGCCAAACATATGGGCAAAGCACTTCCGGCCCATGACCGGCTGAAGAGCCTCTACAACCAGGATGGCAGACATTACCCGCAATGGATCGAATATCTGGAGAAATCTGGGAGGATCGGCATTAATTCAAAAGAGAAGGAAGGTTTCTTCAAATGGACAGGAGCAGCAAACCGGGAAAAGGTCACCGGCGTTTATGACCCCGTAAGTAAGTCCTATATTGCTCTCCCTGAGCCAAATCATCTTGATTACTGGTCATTGTCGGAAGCAACGGCCCTGGATTACAGGGAATCAACCATCAAAGGGATCCGCGGACTGATACATATCGCGGAATCCAATGATAAGGGAGGCCGGACTTTCAGAAGATATGTGATCCCCGTCATGCTTTATGCGCTTGACCTTATCCAGGACCGGTACGCAACAGCCGCCGACATCGATTCTTCCACGAAGGTCGGGCTGCGATTTAAATTCGGGCTATGCGAGATCATTGACAAGTTCCTGGATCATTTCGGGATAGACGGTTTCATCAGGCTGGTTAAAAAATCAGGGCATGAAAATCCCGACAGGCTTGAACTCTATGATCTTGACGGGAAGATGGGTCCGCGAAAAGACAAACCATCGATCCTGCATACCATGAAGAGCAATGGCTGGTCAAATCTACTTGGTTACGGCCGTATCTATAGTACCCCGGTCAGCCAGCGCAACTTTTCAACCGGGGAGATGGATATTTATTATAACGATCTGCGTTACATTTATCCCTCCAAAAAGGAGAGGGTTGCCTCTGTTATTTTTGATAATCCGCTTCGCGGAAATGTCTGGAACCGGAACACTTTAGACCAGTTGGATCATGCAATTGGAATTTCGGTCGGGCTGTATGAAAAAGGGCTGTTGGGCGCTTTGCTTTTTACCGCTTCAGGCAAGGGAATGCGCATGCTCGGGGCCGATGCCAGGCAGTTCAATAAGGGATGGTTCGATGCAAAAACAGGGTACAAATTCGTTGGCGAGCAGGAAGTATCTTATTTCACAAAAGCCGGGATGAAACTGTTCCGGTTCATCCAGGAGATGCCGGTCTGGACCATCGGAGTCTTCGGAGAGAAATGGGGCGGCGGTGCTGAATTCAACTATTTCCTGAACCAGAGGTTTGACCTGGTGATGAGTGGGGTTGAATTTGACTCCCTCAAAAGGAAAAACGTTTTCCGGATCAAAAAGAACTATAACCAGCCCGAGATCGAATACGGGATACTGGGAGGCTTTGGCGCCGTGCAGGAGCTGGTGCGCCTCGGATTCGGGGAATCCCTCATAGATGAGCTTTTCCTGCAGGGATTGACGGCAACGCGTGCTTATGAGCTCGGGCTTTCAAACGGGATCAGCGAGGATGAATACGAATTGCTGGAGCGGGCATTCGAATTGGCAAGGCTGAAACAGAAATATGCCGTTCCTTATTCGGTAGCCCTTTATAACCTTCAGAAAAAGAACGCATTTGCCGAAGGGTGTAACGATGAGCGTCTGACCGGTGAAACCGGTGAAACATTCAATCCCGCAAAAAATCCTTATATTTCCACGGCGTTATTGCGCCTGCTTAACATGGGAGGACAAAATCCCCCGCTGAACCTTTCGGTACAGGGCAAATTGCCCGGCTGGGAGAATAATTATGACAAACTTTACGATCTTTAAGAACTATATCATTTAACTGTTTCTGGAAAAAATGAAAAATTTGTAACTTTACACTGGCTAAGGCATAGTTATGCCACATATTTACATGAGACGGGAATTGACAACAGGTTCATATAGGAGTTACCCGGGCACAAGAGCAGCCGTACGATGGAGATATACACACATGTCAGTTCCCGGAGCATACAGCTTATTCGCAATCCTTTTAACGATTTATTACAATCAAAATATAACAACTCATATAACACGCTACTCTTCATCGCCTATTCACATACCTATTGGCATGTATATAGGACTAAGGGGATAGCGGGTATAAGGTAGTTGAACTAAACCGCCGCTGGCGGTGGTCTTTCAAGCATTTCTCTCTGTTTCAGGATATTTCGTATAAGGCAATATGTTAAACCTTAAAACATATTGCTATGGGTACTTTACGAAAACAACTGATTCAGCAGATGCAGCTGAAAGGTTACAGTCCGGTAACCATCAAAACGTATGTGAGTAACATCGCGCAAATTGCATCATTTTACAATACGCCTGCGGACCTGCTTACGGTTGATCAAATCCGGGATTACATCTTGCTTAACATCACAGGGAAGAAACTAAGTAAATCATGGATGAATTCGACCATCAGCGCTGTTAAAATTCTTTTTTGTGAGGTGT
>JALNZD010000047.1 GCA_023229505.1 Bacteroidales bacterium
GGGACTTGCACCCTCTGGAAAATTTACACACACTTGTCGTTTGCTCTTGAAATTTTATTTGTACTTTTAAACTTTTTCAACAGCTTCCAACAAGTGTGCGCTGCATGCTCATGCAGGGCACACACAAGGCATATAGTTTTTGGCGCGTTATGTTGTGAATATGAACATTTTAGTTACAAACATAAATCGGTGTAAGTTGAAAGATTTGTCTTTCAAAGTCCGCCACAAACCATATGCTGACCGTTAGGGCGCATGGCTTGATTATAGAAAAAGTTCACTTAAAATATAGTACCTTTGTATGAAAGTGAATTTATATGCCGGAAATTTCAAGATTCTATGGGATTATTATTTACATGTTCTTTAGTGAACATAATCCTCCCTATTTTCATGTAAAGTATCAAGAATTTGAAGCAACTGTCGAAATCATTGATGGCGTTGTCCATGGAATTCTGCCTCGCAGGGCATTGAATTTAATTTTTGATTGGCTTGACCTTCACAAAGATGAACTTCTTGAAAACTGGAAATTAATGGCCGAAAGAAAACCAATAAATAAAATTGAACCTTTAAAATAAAAGCATCATGGAACTTATCAAAGTTGTTCGGGCTAAATATATTGAGGGCTATAAGATTGAATTTCAGTTTAATAATGGAATTATAAAAACCATTGACCTTTCGAATGAAATTTATGGTGAGGTATTTGAACCTCTTAAGAATCTTGAATATTTTAAGAAGTTCTCTCTTAATCCATTTACAATAGAATGGGAAAACGGAGCTGATTTTGCCCCGGATTACCTCTACAAATTGGGCAATTAATATAAGCCACGGCGCCCTAACAGCCAGCACCCGGTAGTATTCTTCCAGTCGGTTATCAATATAAGCGATGTGGCGATCGATCTTTTTCTGGTTGAAATTGTTCTTCCTGCTGTTCTGAGCCCGCAGTTTAGTACTGTCCCCAGCGATGAGCTTACCGCCAATGAGATTGAAATGCTTAGCGATCTGCACTGTGGCCCGGAACACTTTCTTGATGGCTTTAGGATTATCTCTTCGGAAATTAGCGATGGTATTATGATCCGGTTGCAGATTTCTCAGCAACCACATTACCTCGATATTCCGCTTGCACTCTTTTTCCAGGTCTCTGGATGATCGGGCCTTATTTAAATACCCGTAAATGAAAAGTTTGAGCAAATCGCCGGGGTGATAAGCCGGACTTCATGATCGGAGTCAATGGATTGATCCAGGGAAACCGGGAAAAGATGCGTCTGGGTTCTGTCGTGTCCTTGTATGAATTTCATACAATAAATGTACGGAAAGCCCTGTAAAATAAAGTGCAGGAAGTACTTGACTTATTAACTAAAAATGGTTAATATTGAAGGTTTTTAGACAGTCTGACGTTAGGGGGTAATTGGGTTATAAAATAATTTTTTTTGCTAATTGTGTTAACTATTTAGTTAACTTTGTGCCATGGTTAGAGAAATAATTTTTTGGGAGGATTATTTTGAAATCTTTTACAATCAGCAGGACCTGAAAGTTAAAAGAAAAATTGACCACGTTCTTTGGCTTGTCAGAAATACTGAAAGGGTTCCGAAAAAGTTCCTTAAACACCTGGAAGATACTGACGGACTTTATGAAATCAGAGTCAGCACGACGTTTAAAGAGATTCGTATTTTGTCCTTTTTTGAAGATCAAAAGCTAATCATTCTGATTAATAGCTTTATGAAGAAATCCCAAAAAACTCCAAAAAAGGAGATTGAAATAGGACAAAAATTGAAACGGGAATATTATGATTTTAAAAACAGGAGCACAAAATGAATAAGATAACAACATTTGAAGAACATATTGAAAAACAATACGGCAGCAAGGGTACCCTGGAAAGGGAGAAATTCGAAGCTGAAGCAATGGCTTTCCGACTTGGCGAATTATTAAAAGAAGCAAGAATAGAAGCTAAGCTGACCCAAGAAGAGCTTGCCAGCAAAACCGGAACCAAGAAAAGCTATATTTCACGGATTGAAGCTGGCAAGAGTGAAATCCAATTATCAACTTTTTATAGAATATTGAAAATCGGATTGGGAAAGAATTTGCAAATATCCATCGAATGATCCCAATCACCCCCTAACGTTCGAGCGCATAAAAATTCCTAAAAAATCTTTTTCTTTATTTTGAAAATGTTAACATATATGTTAACTTTGTGCCATGGTTCGTGAGATCAAATTTTATAAGAATTATTTCATTGAGTTTTATCTATCCCTTGATAGTAAAGCACAAGAAAAAATCGAATATGTCTTTAAGTTAATCCGGACATTGGACATGGTTCCAGAAACATTTTTAAAGCATATTCATGGAACAGAAGGGCTTTTTGAAATTAGAATCCATCACCTGCATAACAACTACAGAATATTCTGTTGCTTTGATCAGGGTAGAATTATTGTCTTATTTAATGGTTTTAAGAAAAAGACCCAAAAGACACCAAAGAATGAAATTGATTTCGCCCTCAAGTTAATGCATCAATAATTATGATGAAAAAAGTTAAAAAATGAAAAAGATAAAGGAAGCAACCACATTCGACGAATTATTGGATATCAAGTATGGCAAGCTTGGAAGCCCTGCCAGAGATGAATTCGAACAAAATTCAAGGGCTTTTATTATAGGTGAAATGATAAAAGAAGCCAGAAAACTTGCACACCTTACCCAGGATGACCTGGCCGAAAAAATTGGTACAAAAAAAAGCTATATCTCTCGTATTGAAAATGGGAAAATTGACATTCAATTGTCAACGCTTTTTAAAATATTTGAAGAAGGCCTAGGCCGGAAGTTAGGAATAACCGTTCTTTAATTTTTTACGCGCCCTAATAAATAGGACTTCGTTTGGCACGCAGTGCCCAACATGAAGTCCACGTTGAACTAAATCCGGGGATTACCCACCTTCTATGCACTTTACGCCAATGGTTTCAGTTTATTTACAACCGGATGGTTGACCGTAGTCTGTGTCTTTTTATTACTTTTTCACTTTACAGGAACTCTTTTTATTGCTGAAACGATTCAATACCGGAGTTTTTTTACTTTTTTGGGTGCAGACAGACAATACCATACCGGTCCTGCTTTTGAGGACAATTTGTCAATTAAAAATCACCAGACATTTGCTATTATCTTTCGCGGGATAAAGTACATTGCCCGGCGAGCGTATTTTAGGCAGAACTTCAACAACTTGCATTCTGCCTTTTTTACAATACGGACATTGATATACATCGAACCCCGTTAAACGTTTGAGCCGCTCCTGCGAGGTCTCTTTAACCGGAACAGCTTTTTGTTTTTCAGGTTTGAACTTCTTTTTCATCTTACTACTCAGTATCCCATAATACCTTATGCGCACAAACCGCTTAGGAAGGATGTGAAGGCAAAAGCGATGCAAAAATTCTACACCGCTCAGTTGGGTCAGTTTTCGCTTACCCTGGTCGGCGTAATCTTTCATGTAAAAACTTACACCGTCCTTGTCAATATGCTGTATCCGCTGATTGCTGATGGCAACCCTGTGCGTATATTGTCCGAGGTATTTTACAATATGTTCCGGGGAGCCAAAGGGAGGCTCGCAATCAACCACCCAGGGTTTGTTCCATAGCCGGTCCAACAGCGACTGGTCTTCGCCTAATTGGCTGATATCTGACAGATGTCGTTTCAGCTTACCCAAAAGCTTACCGCGAAACACGGTACTGAGCATCTTCACCGGATACAAGGTATCAAATATGAGAAAACTAAAATATAACGACACGCAGATAATTTTTGGTGATCCACCCCTGTCTGCGGGTAGCTGCCACATGTTACCACCCATTTTGATTAAAAAATATTTCATGCTTGGTAGAACTTAAACTTTTTGTACTTAATTTTGTACTTTAAAATGTACAGAAAGGATTTATCATATGTTAACAACATCAATCTCTGAATTTAGAAGAGATATTAAAAGATATCTCGATAGAGTGACCCAGAATTTTGAAACCTTGATCATTAATCGTGGCAAAGACAACGGTATAGTCATTATGTCATTGGATGAATATAATTCAATGAGGGCAACCCAGCACGAATTATCATCCAAGACGAATGAGAAAAGATTAGATTCTGCAATTGAAAAATTAAAAAAGGAATACTTCGAAGAAAAAAGAAAGGGTTCATTATGAGAAAAGAACATTCAAATATTAAATCGTGGTCAACCATCAAGGATGATATCTATGGTAAAACAGGTACGGTCCGTCGTGATGAATTAGATAGAGAAATTGAGGCCTTTAAAATTGGTTTATTAATTCGCCAGGCAAGGGAATCCAAAAACATGACCCAAGAAGAATTAGCAAAATTGATTTCTAAGAAAAGAAGCTACATTTCCAGGGTGGAAAATGACGGAAGCAATATGAATCTTAAGACTCTTTATGACATCGTTGAAAAAGGTCTTGGCGGAAAAGTAAATATTGCAATTGAAATTTAACACACTCTAATCGAGTAGACGGCCCCGTCAGCAATAACTGACGGGGTGCGCCTCTCACAGCACTGTACGTACGGGCCTCGTATACAGCGGTTCATTAAGATGTGGAGCAATTTTCTCATAATTCGTAAGCATAGCCACGTACCCTCTTTTACTCAAGCGTTCTAAGGTGATAGTCGTCACCAGAATAGGACTTTGAGCCACAGCCCAGCCTCCTTTTCTTGTCCTGCTCCAGGCATAGGCATGATCGGGGTCTACGCCCAGGCGAATCAGATTTTTCATTTTTCGCTCAGGTTTCATCCATTGATGCCAGATGCAGTACCTTAAACGGTTACGTATCCACCCATCAAGCTCTTTGAGTTTGCCCTGAATACTTGCCATTCGGAAGTATCCAAGCCATCCTCGTTGAAGATCATTGAGTCTTAATATACGCTCGTTAAAAGTAGCCGGAGTAGTTTTCCGGGTAATGATTTTGACTTTCTGTTTCAGAGTTTTCCAGCCTTTCTCGCTGACAACCAATTGGTATTTACCTTTCTCACCCTTTACGTATGTGGGAACGAATCCAAACCCCAGTATTGTAAGTTTACAGGTCTGCGTATGCCGCTTTTCTCCCGGTTGATCGGCAGTCCCAGCTTATCCTTTAAGAAAAGATAAGCCTCGTTATCTGCCTTGCGGGCTGCATAATTACTTTTGGCATAGATGCTAAAGTCGTCAGCATAGCGGACATAGCGGAGTTCTTGCTTCTTCAGCTCCTTATCCAACTCATTCAGCATGATGTTAGACAGCAGCGGGCTAAGCGGACTTCCCTGCGGTACGCCCTTTCTGCGTTTGACCAATTTCCCGTTTATTAGAATGGGAACTCTCAGCCATTTGCGGATCAGGCGTTGCGTGATTGGGTATTTAACCTTGCGATACAGTAATTGCAGCAGAATACAACGGTAGGAATACCCAGTAACCGGGTTTTCCCGTTGTTCTTGGGTATTGCTACCCCTTGGAACATCTTAATGTTCAATCCTTCATCCAATCCCTGCGGCATCTACTATCCAACGATGGTCGTATTCTTTGGACTTTGCAATGGTGTGCTTGCTTATCCTCGTTTTATAGCCTCATATGCCGTTCCTGTTCGTCAGTATCGGATTTTGCAGTCTCGCTTCCTTCAGTGTATAGGTCACTCCAAGCCACCTTGCGACTTGCTAATACTTTCAGGTTCTACCCCGATGTACAAGGGACTTGCACCCTTTGGAAAATTTACCAACACTTGTCGTTTACTACTGAAAATTTATTTGTATTTTTAAACTTTTTCAACAGCGTCCAACAAGTGTGCGCTGCATGCTCATGCAGGGCACACACAAAGCGCAACTGCCAGCCGGTGTTTAAAAATCTAGCCCGCCCAGGCGGGCAAATAAGTGAAAATTAAAATGGTTAAAGGTAAAAATTGTAAATTTATAAGCCCGCCTGTGCGGCCAAAAACACCGCCTGGTAGTTACGCAGACCGTAATAAGCCATATGAATGTTGAGATAATAAACACACCATTGAGATAGGAGAATAAAACCATGAAAATCTTTATTTTAAGATTACTGACACTTATCATTATAAGTGTTCTGCTCATTACTTGTTCAAAGGATAATACAACGATTGAATCACAATTCAGTGCAGAAATGCAATCCAAATTTGAAGCTGCACTGGATAAAACCGTGATGGAAAATCATATCCCAGGAGTTATCGTCGGCGTTTGGATTCAAAATGAAGGGAGCTGGGTGAAAGCTAAGGGGATATCTAACCTGGCTATAAACGAGCCCATGAAGCTGGATAATCATTTCCGGATAGGAAGTATTACGAAAACTTTTACAGGGACCCTGGTCCTGCAATTGGTTGACGAGGGTTTGATAAACCTTGATTCATCGCTTGCATATTATCTTCCCCAGTATCCATTTCCGCAGGCTGACAAGATCACGGTAAGACATCTGGGAAAGATGAGGAGCGGTATTTTCAATTATTCAGATGACAGCACATTTTTCGCTACAGCATGTGCTCATAATTGGGATTTTCAGGTTACAGCAGACTATTTAGTCAAAATTGCATTAAATTACCCTTTGAATTTTGATCCTGGCCAGGAATATTATTATTCCAATACCAACACAGTACTGCTGGGCATGATCTGTGAAAAAGTCACTAATAAACCGATCAGCCAGCTTTTAATGGAAAAGATTTTTGCACCCAACAAATTGGAAAATACTTTCTGGCCCCAGACCCGGTTTTTACCTGAACCTTTTTCGCATGGGTATTCAAAACAAACATCTGACGGAGAGATGAAAGATGCAACATTTTTCAACCCCTCCTGGGGTGATGCAGCAGGAATCATGGTTTCAAACATTTACGACCTGAAGAAGTGGATAAAGCTGGTTGGGACCGGGGCACTTTATTCACCTGCCATGCACGTAGAAAGATTGAATATTGAAGATAATTATGGATTTGCAATACAAGGTTATGATGGATGGCTTTTTCATTTCGGAGCAATTCAAGGATTTACAACAGGAGCATTATACTATCCCGGTAAGGATGCCATACTTGTTATACATGTAAATTCTAATATTAATAACCCTTTTACTGATTATTCTCCGGCAGAAGCAGTAGCCCTGGCGTTTATGGAGCTATTAACTCCTTCTGCCGGACTTTCGAAATTTTCTATGAAATGAAGAGATTGATGGTTTTATCTATTCCACCCTTTCTATGGCAGACAATTTATACGGCTTATACATGCGCATAAAAACTACTTTGCCAAGGAAAAAGGTACTTTTTAAGGGTTTTAGGGCGCTGTTTTTATGTGCTGACCGTTATTGTTAATTGGAATGAAAAGAAGCCTTCAAATAATTGACCATAAACTTTATAAATTGAACAGACATGGAAAAGCACCACAGAGTCTTGATTTACTCGTTAATTTTATTAATGGGTATTGTATTAACTCTTACCAATAGTTGTAAGAAAAGTGAGACTACACCTCCGGCAGGCGGGCAGACTATCAATTTCGGAGCGTTGCTTGATCTGAGCTTCGACAATCCGGAAGAAGGACTGGCCACCAAGGCAGCCTTACAATTTGCACTGGAAGACATGAACAGTTACGCGGCGACAGCCGGACAGAATGTTACATTCATCTGTTCCTATGTTGATACGCGTTTGGATACAACAGAGGCAAAAAATCAATTGAAAAATATGTATGAAAAAGGGATCAGCATGTTTGTAGGAGGCCCCTTTTCCAGTAGCGAACTTCAGGCCATTGCGCCTTTTGTAGAGCAGAACCCGGTGGTAGTGATCAATTCGATTAGTACGGCCATAGGCCTAAACCATGATGGCAGTCATATTTTCAGGATAGTCACCGACGACGGCTTTCAGGCCAAAGCATTAAACAGGGTGGCAATAACTGAGGGGGTGAAAGCCGTAATCCCAATTGTGAGGAATGACGTTTGGGGCAATGCCCTGATAGCTTTACATACTAATGGCCGCAATAATACATTCCGACATGGACGAGCCGGAACCATAAAAGGAAAATGAAAATCAAGTAATTGGACGTCACAACGTGGTGCTTGCTTATCCTCATTTCTAAGCCTCATATGCCGTTCCTGTTCGTCAGTACCGGATTTTGCAGTCTCGCTTCCTTCAGTGTATGGGTCACCCCAAGCCACCTTGCGACTTGCTAATACTTCAGGACGTTACCCCTGCGTATAAGGGGTTTGCACCCTCCGGAAAATTAACCCACACTTGTCGTTTGCTCTTGAAATTTTATTTGTATTTTTAAACTTTTTCAACAGCGTCCAACAAGTTAACGTTCATTGGAGTAAAAAGAAACAGACAGCAAATAAATATTCAGTTACTTATAAAATTTAAAAAATTATGAAACGTATGATGTATTTTATTCCATCTATTGCGGGGCTAATTTTATTGACACTTACATTTAGTTGTAAAAAAGGTAACCCCTCTCCGGTAGAAACACCCAATGCTAAAGAAGTAAGTGTTCATCAAATATATTTAACAGGAGACGCAAGTATTCAAAATGCAGAAATGTCTGGTTTGACTTGGCATAATAATAATTTGATTTTAATGCCGCAAAATCCAAGAATTTATACAAATCAGGCAGGCACAGGAAAATTTTTCAAACTTTCAAAAACACTTATCAACAATTATATCAATGGCTCTTTTACTTCTTTAGAACCTTATCCAATTTTAGTTCATAACATACCTCAAAGCATTGAAGGGTTTGAGGGTTTTGAGGCAATTGCTATGAAAGAAAACACAGTATATCTTATTATTGAAGTCCAAAAGGATTCTTCCATGATAGGCTATCTGATTAAAGGAACAATAAATGATAGTACGACAGAAATTAGTCTGGACACAACTACTTTAACACAAATTGAAACACCTGTTTTTGTTACCAATGCTGCTTATGAATCCATTGTAATAACCCACAATTGCATTCTTTGTATATATGAGGGCAACGGAAAAAACATCAATCCCACTCCCATTGTAAAAGTTTTTGATTTCAACTTTAATTCATTAACTTCTATTTCATTCCCAAGCATAGAATATCGAATTACTGATGCTACCGTGTTGGCTTCGGACAATACATTTTATGTTATCAATTATTTTTATCCCGGAGATTCTATCAGCTATATCCCTTCAACAGATGAATATTCCGCAACCTTTGGTCTCCCAGGCTCACATAACAACGATGCAAGAAAAGAGAGATTAATTAAATTGAAATATACTAGTAGCAGCATACAAAAAGTGGATACACCTCCTGTATATTTGGAATTAACAACAAACAACTGGAGCAGAAACTGGGAGGGCATCGAACAGTTATCAGATAAAACTTTCTTAATAATTACTGATTATTTTCCAGGGACTGTTTTTGGCTATTTAAGTTTAGAATAATTTTCTTATTTTTCCATATGCCCGCCCGTTTTTTTCAGACTATTTAGGAGATTATTATGATATGTTTACAATCGATTTCCTTCGATGGCTTTCAAATGCCAGTTCGATGATACGGATCACATTCCTGGCCTCTTCCGGTAGGACAGCCTGTCCGGATCCTTTAGTGATGACATCGTAAACATTATTATAAAAACCCATATAATTGCCGGGCTCCGTTTCAATCGTGCCGTAAAACTGCTGTCCATGGAGTTCAGCATTGAGAATTCCCCAGTAATCGGGGTCTTCTTTTCCCCAGTTTTCCGAATCCGGCATCAGGCCTTGTTTAAGCATTTCTTCCTGTGGATCGATACCATATTTGATGAAAGACCCTTTTGTACCATGCAGGACATACCTTGGACCCTTCTCTTTTATAAATACGGAAGCTTTTAAAGTCACTTTAAGTTTTTCATAATAAAGATTAACCTCGAAACAATCGTCAACCTGGCTTCCCTTTCTCTGGGTCCGGATATCTGCAAACACCGATTGGGGCAATCCGAAGAGTACCAGCGCCTGGTCGATCAGGTGGGATCCCAGGTCGTACAGCACACCGCCGGCAGGTAGAGGTTCGTCACGCCAGGCACTTCGCCTCTGGCCAGGGGCAAATCGATCGAAATGGGCCTCAAATTCGAGGATTTCGCCAAGGTAACCCTGGTAAACAACCTGTTGTACGGTCTTAAAATCGCCGTCCCACCGCCGGTTCTGGTAAACAAGGATCTTTTTCCCGGTTTTTTCGGCAAGCCTGATTAGCTCATCCGCCTCGGCGGATGAGGGTGTGAATGGCTTTTCAACGACAATATGTTTCCCGGCCATTAAAAATTCACGGGCCAGGTCATAATGTAAAATATTAGGCGTTGCAATAACGACTAATTCGATGGTGTCATCTTTCAGCAAATCTTTATAATTCCTAACGATCCCCACATCAGGGTAAAGATCTTTAGATGAATTACCCTGCCGTTCAACTACTTTTGCGAGTTTAAAACCAGGATGCACATGCAGGAAAGGAGCGTGAAAGACACGTCCCGAGAGGCCAAAGCCGATTATTGCCGTATTTATGATCCTTTGCATGCTGATTGGCAGGTCTAATATACGATTTTTTTGAGATTCTTAAAACTTATCTTCACACTTTCAAGCGGGTCAATTTTGCAATCATCCTGTTCAACGAAGAAATAAGCCAGCCCGGCCTGTTGCTTCTGACCGAAAATCTGTTTATAATCGATGATCCCTGTCCCAACCGGTGCAAAATCTTTCTCCGGGTTAGCCTCCATATCCTTGACATGCCAGAGTTCAAAGCGGCCGGGATATTTGCCGAAATAACTTAATGGATCCGATCCTGCATAAATCATCCAGTAAAGATCAGACTCGAAGCAAACTAATTCCGAATCGGTTAATTCAAGCAAAATATCAAAACCAGTTGTGTCATCAATCTTTACAAACTCAAATGCATGATTATGATAGCCAAATTTAAGGCCTGATGCCCTGCAGGCTTCGCCAATATCATTAAGGTGCGCCGCAGCCCTGGAAAAATGATCTTTTGTTTCTTTCTTATTAACGGGCAACATGGGATATACAAGGTATCTGACTCCTAGTGTGGCGTGCGCTTCAATCGCTTGTTGTTGCTGCTCCGGTTCAAAAGTGGCATGAGAGCTGATCAGCTGCATTCCCAGATCATCCGCCATTTTTTTGAATTCACGTGGCTGAAGCCCGTAAAACTTGCCATCATTATAGCCTGCTGCTTCGAGCCAGGTGTAACCAATGGCTGAGATGCTTGCAATCGTCCCGGGAAGGTCACGGCTTATGGCATCACGCAGAGTATAGAGCTGCAGGCCGATATTCTTATTCAATGTCGCAGCTCTTAAAATCCGCGGGGACATAAGGGCTGCGAAGGAGGCAAATGAAGTGGTTTTAATGAAGGTTCTCCTGGTCATCATATTTAAATTTTAGCACGCGGATTACCGCGGATTTTTTAAATTATCTTTTCATTGTCTGGATTCCAAAACACTTGCCGGTTTTCTTTATAGGCAAGGGTTCCCATATGCGCTGTCATGGCCTCTTCGAAAGCCACGTCGATATTGCAGCTTGTCCGGCCGCCATTCCGGATGCAGTTGAGCCATTCGCGGATGTGCAGGTAGGTCGTATCAACCCTTTTTCCACCCCTGTAGGTGTACATCAGTCCACGCCCGGCAAAGTACTGCTCGGTGGGGGAAGTGATGGCATCTACGTTTTTCAGTCCCGGCGTATAGGTGAAGATAGGAAGATCAGGGTCGATGATACCTGATTCGATCTTCTCCTTATAACGATCAGAGCCCCGGTCGGCGAAAATGGTCATGGATGAACCCAGTTCCATTGTGCCGTCATGTCCCATGATCACCCTGCCACGCTTGCGGTTGCTGGCAAGGGTAGCGCTGTACATCAGCGTCAGGTTGCGTTCCGGGTATTCAAAAACGGTATGAAGCACATCCGGTACGGTACGGCCATCCTTAAAAAAGTATATCCCGCCGCTGGAAACAGCCGAATGGGGTATTCCCAGGTTGAATATCTGGTTCATTGCATCGTATTCATGGGTTAACAGGTCGCCGGATAAGCCGGTGCTGTAATCCCACCAGCAACGCCAGCGGAAAAAGCGTTCCAGGCTGAAGTCGTGCCAGGGTGCCTGACCGATGAACTGCTGCCAGTCAATGGTCCGGGGGCCTGCATCGGGATGGATCGGGTAAACCCAGGCCCCGTTCGGATCATTGCGGTTTGTCGTTACTTCAATGAGGTTGATTTTTCCCAGGATGCCCTGGTTAATGATTTCCCTGGCTTTCAGGTAGCTTTCATTTTGTCTTCCCTGGTGTCCGAGCTGAAAAACAACCTGGCTTTCTTTAACAGCTTTTCTTACCTCGTAAGTTTCCGCCACTGTCCAGGTCAATGGTTTTTCGCAATAGACGTGCTTACCTGCGCGGGCTGTGGCAATGGTCATGGGCCCATGCCAATGGTCAGGCGCGGCTATGATCACGGCATCTACATCATCGGCATTGATCAGTTCCAGGTAGTTTTGATATCGTTTAGGTGCTTCGCTCATTTTACCACCGGAACCTTCTCTGTAAATGTTCGCCCCCGCCTCCTGCGCCATCCGGCCGTATGTATCGAAGATATCACAGACAGCAGTCACCCTTACATTCAGGCCTTCCTGGGAAAGGTAATCTTCGTATCGCTTATCCTGCTTGTCATTCACAGCTCCTGTTTTCCATTCGTCGATCATTCCCGGATGGGCAAAACCGGCTGCCACAGCCAGGTCTTTCCCCCTGATGCCATAGCCAATGATCCCCAGCCTGATCTCTTTTCCTTGCGATGGATTATCCTGATAAGCAGGCGGTTCCGGGCTTAACTTCAATTCTTCCTGGATATTGATCCGGAGATATTTTTCATATTTTCGCTTCCTGTACCAGGCGTAAGCAAGTGCTCCCACAACCGGGATGCTTACCAGCGATTTTAGTACATTTCTTCTATCCATAACAATTAGTTCAAAGGGCAAAGTTCAAAGTGCAAAGTTGAAGTTATTAAGTTCATTAGTTCACTTTGAATTTTGAACCTTAAACTCTGAACTTTGCCCTTTGAACTTTGAACTGAATAAGTACCTATCTATCCCATACTCCAACCATGTTGGGAATACCAATAGCACGCCAAGTGCTAATGCTTCGATCACCATTTTATTGACGACAAGGTAGCTGCCATCGCTCGGTACGGCATATTTCAAACCCACGAACGGCGGGTGCGACATGTAATAGATTATCATTAGCACAATTCCTGAAATGATGGCTGCCCGGGTAAAGAGACCTAAGATCAACCCGAGTCCGATCAGGATCAATCCCCATATGTTCAGGAAGTCGACTATTTTTAATAAATCCGGATTCGCTGTCAGGTTATAGAAGAATTGTTTCAGGAATCCCCCGGAATCGAGCAAATATCCGGCGCTGGACCAGTTCGGATTAGCCAGTTTGACCAGGCCTTCATAAAGAAAATGCCACCCGATGGCGAGACGCAGAAATACAAGCATGAGTTTTTGGGTTCGGGTCATTAGATATTGGTCATTGGTTAGTTGTCCTGAGTTCTGAGTTTAAATATTCAATTTTCAATTTTCAATTTTCAATTTTCAATCTTCAATCTTCAATCTTCAATTTTATATTCCTGAACCTCACATAGCTCCCATGATCCTGTAATCCGATGTGGCCCTTCTTTGCCAGCCCATACCCCGGGTAATCTTTCCATTTGCCTTCCCTGGCCAGTTTATACCATTCATCGGTCCATAAATCATATTCCAAGATTATTTCACCATTCAGCCAGTGCGTGACATGGCCATTTTTAACCCTGATCCGTGAGGAATTGAATTCTCCAACCGGCATCAGCACTTTTCTGTCCTTATCAGCCGGATGCATCGCGTAATTAGCCCCGGTTTGCTGCCAGTCTTCCAGTTTACCGGGATACCCGACATCATCAATCAACTGATATTCAGGGCCCGTGGCATAAGTCGAAGGGTAATCGCTTTCCAGGACATGAAAGAGAATGCCGCTGTTGCCGCCAGGTGATATGGCCCATTCAAGGTAAAGGTCGAAATCTTCATATTCTTTTATAGTGATAATGTCTCCGCTCATTTCGCCTCCTCCCGTTCCCGATGCAACAAGGCAGCCATCTTTTACTGACCAGTCTATTGGCATGCCTTCCATTTTAAATCCCCTCCAACCGTCTGTAGTCTTGCCATCAAAAAGCAAAATCCAGCTCTCGGCCATTTCTTTTGGGGTAAGAACATTCTGCTGTGCAACCATATCAGGAATAAATAAAATGCTTAATAAAATGATCAGCAATAAGGTGGAAATTTTTTGCATGAAGTATATTTTTAACAGGTTAAAATTAAGAAAAAAGCAAATGGGATGGAATTCCATTTAAAAACATCCTATCTTTATAAAAATCAATTATATCCCGGGATGGAGTCCCATAAAAGCTTCATAATCAAACTGTCCCTTTTCAATTTAGGCCTGACAGCCATGGGAACCCAGATCGTTATGATCAGGGAATTCCTGGCCATATTCCAGGGAAACGAGCTGATCATCGGGATGTTCCTGGGATTCTGGATGCTGCTTACCGCAACTGGATCGTTCCTTGTAACGAAATTCTTTCAAGTTCGCAGTTCCCAGTTCGCAGTTCCCAGTTCGCAATTCCCTGCTTCCTCTATTCCATCGTTCCACTGTTCCACCATTCCACTACTTCAAGCTCTCCTTGGCCTCCTTCCTTTACTCATGCTGCCTGGATTGCTGTGGCTTCACTCCCACTTCATTCCACCTGGTGTTATGGCAGGAATTGATGATATTTTTCTGTTTTTATTAATAGTATTGGGCCCCTTTTGCCTTGTTTCAGGATTCCTGTTTCCAATCATGGTGCATGAACTTTCGGCCCTTCATGATAAAAACCTGATCCATAAAGGATATGCCCTCGATGCGGCTGGGAGTATCGCAAGCGGAATCATTTTCAGCCTGCTTTTTCTCTTCATATTAAATCCTTTTGATAGCCTTTTAATCCTCACCTGTACCTGCTTTTTTAATGCAATTGCATGGGCATGGGGACAAAAAAGGAAAATAGCATCCCTCGCCCTCCTGGTAATTGGAATGGTGATCCTGGTAATAAGTTTTATCATCAAACCGGATGAGCTCATTAACAGGTTGTCATTTGAGAATCAACAAGTCCTGGAAGTCAAAGCCTCTCCATTCGGAAAACTTACTATCACCCGGTTGGATGAGCAGCTCAACCTTTATGAGAACGGCGTTCCGGTCATCACCGGGGATGATCCCGCATTCCGGGAAGAATCAGTACATTATGCCATGTTATTGCACCCCGGCCCTGAAAAAGTACTGTTAATATCAGGCGGGACCGGGGGAACGATCGGGGAAATCCTCAAATATCCAGTAAAAAAAATCGATTATCTTGAGATCAACCCCTGGTTGATCCGGTTGATCGATAAATACAAGCCATTTATTAAGGATGACCGGGTCAAATTTATTTATAAGGATCCAAGGATTATACTTTCCCGGGCAGGACAGAAATATGATGTCATCATCCTGAATACACCAGAGCCATTGTCAGCAGAACTGAACCGTTTTTATACGCTGGAATTTTTTCTATTGTTGAAAGATAAGCTCAATCCCGGCGGGATTATCTCTCTGTCTGTCCCTGCTGCTGGTAATTATATGAGCGAAACCTCAAGGATGATGCATTCGGTTCTTTTTAATACCCTACAGACGGTATTCGGATTTATCAGAATAATTCCTGGTGATAAGGACTATTTCCTGGCTTCGGAAATTTTCCTGGACAATTCGTTTTTGCAAAAATATCCGTCTGTAGGGTTCACCAACGTTTATGTTAATCCATCCTACATAAATGAGGACCTGCAAAAGATGCGGAGCGATCTGATTATGAAAGATCTTATACCCGAAGCGCCTGTCAACTCAGACCTTAAGCCATATATCTTTTCACTATCTTTGAAGCAATGGTTAAGCCGGTTCAAGGTTGATTTCAGGGCCATTCCTATAGCACTGGCCATTTTTATAGTCGTTGCATTTTTATTCCTGGGCCCGCTGAACCTGGGCCTGTTTGCAGGCGGTTTCACTGCCTCGGCCGTGGAATTTTTACTCCTGATCTGGTTCCAGGTGATGTATGGCTATGTCTTCCAGATGACCGGGGTGATTTTCGCGGTTTTCATGGCGGGGATTGCTATCGGATCTGTGTTGATGCACCTGGTTAATAAAGGCACTTTCAGGGGTTTCCTGACCTTGCAGGCAGCCATTGCCTCTTTCGCTGCATTGCTGGCAATATTGATGCTTATCATTCCTTCGAATTCTGCACATTGGACGATCATCCCGTTAATACTGGCTTTGGTTTTCATCACCGGCTTACTGACCGGTGCCCAGTTCTCCCTGAGCGGATCACTCAGGAAAACAAGTATCCGGCAAAGTTCAGGTGAATCTTTCAGCGCCGACCTTCTCGGTTCTGCCATTGGGATTGTGCTGGCATCAGTTTATCTTATCCCGCAACTCGGGTTGCCGGTGACCGGGATGGTGCTGGCTGGTTTAAATGTTGTGGCTTTGGGGGTGATTTATGTTAAGGGCAGATAGCTTTTATTATTTAAGATGGAAGATACAGGAAACAAGCTCATATCGAGATATTTAATTTAATATTTCTAAATCTTCATTGACCTTAAAAATTTTGTATCTTGCATTGTTTTATTAGTAAAACCAAACAACCATGCTGCGCACCCTCATCGTTGATGACGAAGACCACATGCGCGATTCGCTTGTCAAGCTCTTGGCAAAGCATTGCCCCCAAGTGGAAGTTGCAGGTAAAGCAAGCAGTGTCGCCACCGGAATCAAAGCTTTACAAGAACTCCACCCCGACCTCGTATTACTTGATATCCAGATGAGCGACGGCACAGGCTTTGACCTGTTGAATTCATTGCCGGTAATAGATTTTAAGGTCATTTTCATTACTGCTTTTGATCAATACGCCCTGCAGGCGTTCCGTTTCAGCGCCGTAGATTACCTTCTCAAACCTGTCAATCCTGAGTTGCTGGCTGAAGCTGTTGAACGGGCAGGGCAGCTGATACAGGAGCATCATAATATACAGATGCAAGCTTTGCAGGAAAATCTCAGGAATATAGAACGTCAGAACAAAAAGATCATCCTGAAAACCACCGAGAACATCTACCTGCTTGACCTGAATAACATCATAAGCTGCGAATCGGACAATAATTACACCTGCGTTTATACTTCAGACGGTGAAAAAATTCTTGTATCAAAGACCCTTAAGGAGTATGATAATCTCCTTGCCGGTTGCGGATTTTACAGGGTGCATAAGTCGTACCTGATCAACCTTGCTCATATAAAACGATTTGAGAAACAGGATGGCGGTTATATCATATTGACCAATGACCTGAAAATACCCGTGGCCTCTCGCAAGCGGGATGAGATGCTGGAGCTGCTGGAGAAGATGGCGGAGTAGCCCCCTCCCCGTCCCTCCCCCAATTGGGGGAGGGAGTAAGGGTGGGGGATGTCAACAATTGAAGAATAGAACAATTGAACAATAGAACAATAAAACGGGCTTTTTTGATTGCAATTCTGTTCATCTTTTGTTGTATTATTGATGCCCAGGTATTATCTCAAAATAAAATCGACAGCCTGAAAAATTTGTTTCCCGGTTCGGATACCCGTGAGCAGGTGGATATTTTGAATGAACTTGCCTCAATTTATGCTCCTGTTAATTTCGATTCAAGCATCTTTTATTCTGCTCAGGCAATGCGGATGGCAACTATCAGCGGATATGCCTTTGGCATCGGTTGCTCAAGGCTTTATACCGGGAATGCCTACTATTATAATCTGGATTTCAAAAATGCACTGATATCCTATCTTTCAGCACAAACTATCCTGGAAGAAGGTTCGCATTTTGATGAACTGGGAGAATTGTGCCTAATGCTCGGTCATATCAACTTTTTTATCATGAGAAGTGATGTGGCTGTCTCATATTACCACAAAGCATACGATAATTTTAAGGAAGCAGGAGATGATTCTTCTCAGGCTGATGTATTATATGCCTTGAACATGACTTACTGGAGAGACGGGCCTGTAGACAGCGCTCTGGCAGCCGGTGAAAGGTTCCTTAATTATACCAGGAAACATCATTATCGGTCTTTCGAAGCTGCGGCGCTGATTAACCTTGGCATGACGGTATGGGATGAAAAATCCTTACGGTATCATGATGAAGCGCTTAAAATTGCCAAAGAACTTGAAAATTTCAGAATGGTCGCTATCATTTACAATAATATTGCCAGTTATCATTACGAGATCCCTTCTCCCCTCTCCGAAAATAATGTTAACCTGAATCTGTCCCGGCATTATTACGATTTAGTTCTTGAAAATGCACAAAAAGTTAAATATTATTATAACATCCGCGCTATGGCCTATCTCGGTTTGGCTAAAATTGACATAAAAGAGGGGTTTTATGACTCGGCAGAATCAAATCTGGGCAACTGCGAAAAGATTTTTGATTCAATCGCTCAATTTCCTGATCCCCAGCCTTCGCCTATCGGAATCTATGCTTTTGGGAAAATTTTTGAATCGTTTATAACACTGAGAACAAAAAACGAATTTTATGCCTCTCGTTTTGAACTTGCAAGGAAAACTGGCAAGCCTGAGGATGCTATAAATTACCAGCGATTGTATTTTGAGTCAGGAGATACCCTTCGGGCGGTGCAGCAAGGCAGGCAGCTCGAATTGCTCATGGCTGAGGCGGAAGCAGAAAAAACTGATCAGAAGATCCGGTCACTGGCACAGGAAAATGAACTGAAGAAGTTGCAGTTCAAGCAGAGCCGGTCCATTTTTATAGGAATAGCAGCGGTGGTGGTCATCATCAGCCTGTTCGTGCTGCTCTTTTTCCAGCGAAAACGGCTGAAAGCCGAACAAAAATCCATTTTTATGGAGCAGCGCTTGCTGCGGGCGCAGATGAACCCTCATTTCCTCTTCAATTCCCTCGCCAGTATCCAGAATTATATCATCAATGAAAAAACCGACCAGGCCAGTATTTATCTTTCCCGGTTCTCGCAGCTTGTCAGGAATATTTTGGATAACTCTGTCGAAGAATATGTCCCTCTTGAGAAAGAGATCGAAACCGTCCAGAATTACCTTGAATTGCAAAAGGTCAGGTATGCGGGTAAGTTTGATTTCAAGATAGAAGTGGATGAGCAGATTGACGAAGAAAACATGATGATCCCGCCCATGCTGGCCCAGCCCTTCATCGAAAATGCCATCGAGCACGGCATTAAGTACAGGGAAACCCCGGGCCATATCGATATCCGGTTCCGGCTGGAAGACGGTCTGATCCGGTTTGAAGTAGAAGATGACGGCGTCGGACGTGAAAAAGCGCATGAAATTGAAATGAAACAAAAGACCAAACACCGGTCCATGGCCACTTCCATTACCAGCGACCGCCTGATGTCGATCAATAAGAAGCTAAAAAGAAAGATCAGGATGGAGATCATCGATCTGAAAAATGCATCAGGTAATGGTTGCGGGACGAAGGTGACGTTCGGGGTGCCGGTGGTTGTGAAGTAGGCAGTTGGACAGTTAGCAGTGAATAGTCAATTATAGTCATTAAGTAGTCATTAAGTAGTCATTAAGTAGTCATTAAGTAGTCATTAGGTAATTGTTGACTGCTGACCGTCGACCAAAAAGATTATAATGCTCAGAAAAATTCAGTTGGAATTAGTAAAAATTGCTTTATATTTGTCCTTGAAATTTAAAAGTTTGTATTTTGATTTTCAAGTATAATTTATGATAAAACGTGCCCATCTACAGGAAAAAATTGAACAATCGCTATCGGTTTCGCCTGTCACCGCCCTGCTGGGCCCACGTCAATGCGGCAAAACCACTATAAGCCGGCTGATTGCCGAAAATCACGATACGGTTATTTTTGATCTTGAAAATCCCGTGGATTTTCAACAGCTGTCTGCTGTACCTATGATCACCCTTCAATCGCTAAAAGGTCTTGTCATAATCGATGAGATTCAGCAAATTCCTGCGCTGCCTGGCATTATCAGGGTTTTAGCCGACCGTGGGGATAATCCGGCAAAATTCCTGATCCTTGGAAGCGCTTCACCATTCATGATGAAGAATGCTTCGGAATCACTTGCCGGAAGGGTGGCCTTCATTGACATGTCAGGTTTCAACCTTGAGGAAATCGGCCGGGATAACTTGTCAAAGCTTTGGTTCAGAGGCGGATTCCCACGTTCATACTTAAGCGAGGATGAGCAGACCAGCTTTCAATGGAGACAGAACTTTATACGCACTTTCCTGGAACGCGATATACCTCAGCTTGGAATTTCCATCCCTTCCGTTGCACTGAGAAGATTCTGGACCATGCTGGCTCATTATCACGGAAACATCTGGAACGGTTCTGAATTTGCCCGCTCGATCGGAACTTCAGAACCGACAGCAAGGAGGTATCTGGATATTCTTTCCGGTGCATTTGTCGTTAATCAGCTGCAGCCATGGCACGAAAACCTAAAAAAAAGGCAGGTAAAATCACCGAAAGTATATATCAGGGATGCGGGGTTGCTGCATGCATTGCTATTCCTTGAAGGAGATGCCATTTTGCAGCATCCGAAACTCGGATCTTCCTGGGAAGGTTTTATCATTGAACAACTGATCAGTAAGCTGGGTACACCATGTTATTTCTGGGCCACCCATGCAGGGGGAGAAATCGATCTGCTGACCATTCAAAACGGTCGTAAAATCGGCTTTGAGATAAAATACACCGATGCTCCGAAGATTACAAAGTCAATGCTTTTTGCAATTGATGATCTTTCCCTGGAACAGATATATATTATTTACCCGGGTGAGAAAGATTATGCGCTGCATGAAAAAATACAGGTTATAGCAGCGCAAAATTTATGGTCATTAAATGGTCATTAAATGGTCATTATGTGGAAATTATGTTGTCAATATATTGTCATTATGTGGTTGTAAGGGTCACCGGCCGGTGACCCCTACAGGTGAATCTGCCGCTTACTCCTAACTGTCAACTGTCAACTTAAAAGAATGGATCTATGAAAAACCATTATATCATCTTCACCATCAGCCTGTTCGCCCTGCTACTCACCTCCTGTCGGCACGATCCCTCTCCTGCCCCGCTGAAATTCAATGCCTGGGAGAACAACCCGGTAATAAGCAAAGGTGAGCCGGGTTCATGGGAGGATTTATTTGTGTTTTTGCCTCACGCTTTCAGGCAGGATAATGTGTTTTATCTTTTCTACAGTGGAATGAAGATCAACGGAAAATATAACATTGGATTGGCAACTTCCACTGACGGGTATCATTTTAGCAAGTTCGGAGGAAATCCCGTTTTTGCATCTGATAACCAAGGCTTTGATGCTTATGGAGTGGGTGCCGCAATAGTTTTGAAGGAAGATTCGGTTTGGGTAATGTACTATAATGCAGCCGAAATAGCCGGATATGGTCCTGGGCCATATATTGGCAGGGCAACGGCTAAAGTTCTCACCGGACCATGGACATCGGGCGAAGCACCGGTACTGACTGCTGGCAGCAGGGGAGAATGGGATGCTGGTTTTGTTGTCCCAAACTCAATATTGGAAATAGAAGATGGCAGTTACATGATGTATTATACCGGGGGCGCTGATTTTATTTCCTGGAAAGACTTTTCCATTGGCATCGCCTTTTCGTCGGACGGTATAAAATGGAAAAAATATAATGACCCGGCAACCACGGAACATCCCTTTAAAGAAAGCGATCCGGTGCTAAAAACCGGCGATGCCGGCGAATGGGATTGTGATTACCTATGGACTGCCCATGTTTCAAAGTCATCAGACTTTTATGAAATTTATTACATGGGTAGCCATATCATAAAGGCAGAGCCACCTGATAATGAATTAGCTGCAATTGGATACGCCACAAGCAAGGATGGAATTCACTGGGAGAAATATCGTGGCAATCCTTTATACAGGGCTGAGGATGATTCTTATACATTAAATGCCGGTGTTAATATATTTATTGAAGGGCCATCGCTGGTCTCACTCGATTCCATTTGTTTTATGTATTATGATTATAGCAGTGGCGTGGGGAAGATTGGTGTGGCGACGGCAAGCGTTCCCTCAACCAGGCCCGGCGTTCCCTAAACACTTCCCGGCGTTCACTCATTTGAATCATTTGGGCTTTTTTCAGGATGTAATTTTACTTGGCACTGGTCATTAGTCATTGGTCATCAGTCATTAGTGGTCATTAAGTGGTAATTAGGTTGTTTTGAATTTGAATTTTTGAATTTGTTTGGAATTTGGATTTTGGAATTTTAAATATACGGTCATGAAAAACCTCATCATTTTATCATTCGCCCTGCTGGCATGGAGCTACGCCAGTGCCCAGGGCTGCTTTCCGGAAGGTATTGAATTTTCTGAACAAGCTGGCATTGATAATTTCCAAACCAATTATCCGGGCTGTACGGAAATTGAAGGATCTGTAATAATCAATGGGGGTGATATTACCAATCTAAACGGATTAAGTGTACTGACATCCATCGGCGTTGATTTAATTATTGGTATTGATGGTTTCCCCTTTGGCTACGGGAATCCTTACCTGACCAGTCTAACTGGTTTGGACAATCTTACCTCAATTGGTGGTTATCTTCATATAGGCCGAAACATTGCCCTGACTACTTTAACGGGGTTGGAAGGTCTGACTTCCATCGGGGGAGAACTTTTGATTGAAGAGAATGATGTCCTGTCTGGTATAAGCGGGTTGGAGAATTTGACATCCACCGGGGGTTATCTTATTATTAATGGCAACGATATACTGATCAGTATGAGCGGTTTAGAAAATTTATCATCAATTGGGGGTATTTCGATTTACCAAAACAGTTCCCTGAACAGTTTATCAGGGTTGGTGAATTTGACAACTATCGGGGGAAATCTTGGTATTGGAGAAAATGATGTCTTGACCAGTTTAACAGGATTGGATAATCTGACTTCCGTCGGGGATTTCCTTGAGATTCTGGAAAACAATATCCTGACCAGTTTATCCGGGCTGGAGAATCTGACTGCCATCGGGAGCGGTGTTATTATTCAAGATAACATTGTCCTGACTAGTTTAGCAGGGCTGAATAATGTGACAATGATCGGGGGCCCTCTTTCTATTTTTAATACTGCCCTAACCAGTTTGATGGGATTGGACAATATGACATCCATTGGAGGCGGTATATATATTGGAAGTGAATCTTACGGGGGTAATCCAGCCCTAACCAGTTTAACAGGACTCAGTAATCTTACTTCCATCGGAGGTGATCTTAATATAGGTTGGAACAATTCCCTGACCAGTTTAACGGGCCTTGATAATATAGATGCTGGTTCAATTACTAATCTAACGATAATAAATAACACATCACTATCCACGTGCGATGTAAAAAGTATCTGCAATTACCTGGCAGCAGCAGGTGGTGAGATTTACATCAGTAACAACGCCCCCGCGTGCAACAGCATAGAGGAAGTGGAGGAAGCGTGCACAGTTGGATTTGAAGATCTAACAGTTCAAAGTTCAAAGTTATCCGAATCCATTTTCCAACTTCACCACTTTGGAATACGAGCTGGAACATTCTGCCAACGTCAATTTATCGATTTTCAACCATCTCGGGCAGCAAGTGGCGGTGCTGGAGGATGGAGAGCAGGCCGCGGGCAGGTACCAGGTGCAATGGAATGCCAAGCGAATGCCGGCAGGCATTTACTTCTACCGACTGTCAACTGTCAACTGTCAACTGACGACTGGTAAGATGGTGAAGTATTAGCTGGACAGTTTCCAGTTGGACAGTTGGACAGTTGGACAACCTAATGACCACCTTCTAATGACCACTTAATGACTAATGACGAATGACAAATGACCTCCATACTTATCGTGCGTTGATTATCGACGACGAAGCCCACATGCGTGATACCCTGGGTAAATTCCTGAAAAGGTACTGCCCGGAAGTCATGCTTGTGGGCGAAGCGTCAGGAGTAAAAAGAGGGATAAAGGCTATCCTGGAAATCCATCCGGACCTTATTCTCCTGGACATAAATATGGATGACGGAACTGGCTTCGATTTGCTGCATGCTTTTAAAGACATAGATTTCAGGGTGATTTTCATATCTGCTTTTGATAAAAACTCAATCCTGGCATTTAATCTGAGTGGACTGGTGTATTTAGCCAAGCCCATCAGCCCGACAGAACTTTCTGAAGCGATAAAACGCGTGATGCTGACGGATATGAAAGATTTTGCAATACAACTGGAAGCCTTGGAGGGGAATTTAAGGAAAGTTGACAATTGACAGTAGGCAGTTCGCAGTGAGCAGTTAGCGGCAAATTCACGTGTAGGGTTCACCGGCCGGTGAACCCTACAACCACATAAAGACAACCCAATGACAACATATTGACTACTTTACGACTACTTTATGACGACCGATGTAATCCGCGCCTTGTTTTTGAGTACCTTTGCACCCTCAAAATTTCAGGAGAAATCCAATCCATGCAAAACACCAAGAATATCGCGATCATCGCGCATGTCGACCACGGAAAGACTACGCTGGTGGACAGAATTTTATACCAGGTCCATCTTTTCCGCGATAATGAAGAAATGGGCGACCTGATCCTTGACACCAACGATCTGGAAAGGGAAAGAGGGATCACGATTTTATCAAAGAATGTTTCTGTAAGATATAAAGGTGTCAAGATCAATATTATCGATACACCAGGCCATTCCGATTTCGGCGGGGAAGTCGAACGGGTTTTAAATATGGCCGATGGCTGCCTGCTGCTCGTGGATGCTTTCGAAGGGCCTATGCCGCAGACACGGTTTGTACTGCAAAAAGCGCTGGAACTGAAGCTCAAACCTATCGTCGTCATCAATAAAGTAGACAAGCCTAACTGCCAGCCCGACCTGGTCCATGAAGCGGTTTTCGACCTGATGTTCAACCTGGAGGCTGATGAAGACCAGCTGAATTTCCCCACGGTTTACGGATCTTCCAAGCAAGGCTGGATGTCTGCCGACTGGAAGCAACCCACAACAGATGTCACCTACCTGCTCGATATGATCATCAATACTATTCAAACTCCTGAAGTCGAAGAAGGAACGCTCCAGATGCAGATCACATCAATCGATTACTCGTCTTACGTTGGCCGGATCGCGGTAGGCCGCATCCACCGGGGAAGCCTGAGGGCCGGTATGCCGGTTTCGCTGGTTAAACGCGACGGAACGATCCAGAAATCCCAGCTTAAAGAAGTTTACCTTTTTGAAGGCCTTGGTAAAGAAAAAACCAAGCTCGATGTACCCGCCGGGGAAATTTGCGCCGTGATGGGCATCGAAGATTTCGACATCGGCGATACCATTGCCGATGCGGAAAACCCTGAAGGTCTTATCCCTATAAAAGTGGATGAACCCACGATGAGCATGTTGTTTACCATCAACAATTCGCCATTCTACGGGAAAGACGGTAAATTCGTCACTTCACGCCACTTGCGTGACAGGTTGTTTCGTGAGATCGAAAAAAATCTTGCCCTGCGCGTCGAAGAAACAGGTTCGCCCGATTCATACATGGTTTATGGCCGCGGAATCCTTCACCTGTCTATCCTTGTGGAAACCATGCGAAGGGAAGGGTTTGAATTCCAGCTCGGCCAGCCCCAGGTGATCCTGAAAACCTTCGGCGGAATCAAGTGCGAACCTATTGAATACCTCACTGTCCATGTCCCTGAAGCCTTTTCCGGTAAGGTTATCGATATTGTCACCGGGAGAAAAGGGGAAATATTAAACATCCAGACCAAAGGCGACCGGATCGTACTTGAATTCAACATCCCGGCCCGCTCTATCATCGGTTTGCGAAATACTATCCTGACAAGCACCGAAGGCGAAGCTATCATCGCTCATCGTTACAAAGGCTATGAACCCTGGAAGGGCGATGTTGCTGTAAAACGTAACGGTGCCCTGATAGCCATGGAAACCGGTGTCGCTATCCCCTACTCTATTGATAAGCTGCAGGACCGGGGATCTTTCTTCATCGAACCTTCAGATCCTATCTACATCGGCCAGGTGATCGGGGAACATATCCGTCCCGATGACCTGGTGATCAACCTGTGTAAGACTAAAAAACTCACCAATAACCGGGCTTCGGGCTCCGATGACAAAATGATGATCACACCCTCAATTAAATTTTCGCTCGAAGAAGCAATGGAATATATCCGAAACGATGAATATGTGGAGGTTACGCCGAAATCGATCCGCATAAGAAAGATCATCCTGGATGAACTTGAACGCAAACGGCGCAAAATACAGGTAGCCCAATCTACACAAACCGAAAATTAACCCCGGAATTTTCCTTTTTTTTTATTACTTTTGGATTGACAGATGTTATCATTTAAGATGATGCAATCCTGTTACTTATGCAATCAGAAAAGCTAATCACAAAGCGGGATTTCCTTAAGAACTCCTTCCTGGGAGGATGCGGACTTTGCCTGGGTGCCATGGCTTTGAGGTCATTCGGGAATGAAATGGTTACTGGGTTTGCTGGCAGTTCCTTCGGGAATGAAAACCTTTCTCCATTAATACCCAATAGTGCTTTCCCTCAGGACATGCCCTGGAAATGGAGCACCCCAGCGCTTTATTTTATTGATACGCCAAAGGGAATCAAATGCAAACTTTGCCCGCGGAAGTGCGAGATTGAAGTGGGCAAGGCCGGCAGTTGCCGTACCAATGTCAATTACGACGGCAAATTGTATTCGATAAGTTACGGCAATCCCTGCGCAGTCAATATCGATCCAATCGAAAAGAAGCCCTTTTTTCATTATCTGCCCGGAACCCTTACTTATTCAATCGCCACAGCAGGCTGCAATCTCGCCTGCCTGAACTGCCAGAACTGGGAAATTTCACAGGTCAGCCCTAAAGAAACCCGTAACTACGACCTGATGCCCGATGCGGTTGTGGCCGAAGCAAAAAAAGCCAATTGCAAAGCTATTGCCTATACCTATTCCGACCCGGTCGCATACTATGAGTACACGCTCGACACATCTATGCTTGCCAGGCAACAGGGAATCAAAAACCTTATGGTTTCGGCCGGTTACATCAACCCTGACCCGATGCGCCGGTTGAGCAAATACCTGGATGCGGCCAGGATCGACCTTAAGAGTTTTAGTGATGAAATCTACGAGATGCTGAATGCAGGGACCCTTCAACCGGTTTTGGATACCCTCAAGATCCTGAAAGAAGAAGGTGTTTGGCTGGAGATCATCAACCTTGTCATACCGACATGGACCGATGATTTCGATATGATCAAAGAAATGTGTGACTGGCTGACCGAAAATGATCTCAATATGGTTCCTCTGCATTTTAGCAGGTTTCAACCTCTGTACAAACTGACCAATCTTCCCGCAACCCCGGTTGCTTCCCTCGAAAAAGCACGGCAGATTGCATTTAACGCCGGGATCAAATACGCTTACATCGGCAATGTCCCCGGCCATGAAGGGGAAAACACCTACTGCCCGCATTGCAAAAAAATGATAATCGAAAGAAAAGGGTTCTCCATTTTGCAGAACAATATCGTCAACTCAAAATGCCGCTTTTGCCAGGAACAGATAGATGGAGTTTGGAATGATTTAAGTTAAATTTGCAAAAACATAATTTGGACAGATTGATGATTATAGCTGGAGAATGAAAAAGCTCAGGATATGTTTCATTTATAATCCCTTTTCGGGAGTCCGAAAGCTTAAAGGTTTGGAAGACCTGATCAGGCAAAATCTGGACCTGAACCGCTTCGATTATACTATTCAAGGAACCTCCAGCCCGAAAGATGCCATGAGACTGGCATCCGCCGCTGTGCAGGATAATTTTGACATCGTGGTGGCAGTAGGCGGTGACGGCACAATTAATGAAATTGTCCAGGGAATGGGCAATACTCCGCTGATACTGGGAATCATCCCTAACGGCTCCGGTAATGGGCTGGCAAGGCACCTTGAAATTCCCCTGGAGCCCGAAAAAGCGATAAAGCTTATAAATAACCTGAATACCAGGACCATCGATATCGCTTCGATAAACGGTTATCCTTTCGCCAGCATTGCGGGTTTAGGCTTCGATGCGAGAGTTGCCAACAAATACCGGAAACTTAAAAAGAGGGGATTTTATGGCTACACCAGGGTGGTGATGATGGAATTTTTCCGCTATCGTGAGAGGGAATATACATTGAGCTTTAACGACCAAAAGATTACAAGACGTGCATTATTACTTTCAATCGCCAATTCCAACCAGTTCGGTTATAACACGGTCATCGCTCCTACCGCAAAGCCAGATGATGGATTGCTCGATATCGTAATTGTCAAAAAATTCCCGGTGGGCGAAATTCCCAGGATGATCGGACTATTGTTCACTGGTAAAATTGATCAGTCTCCCTATATCGAATCATTTAAAACAACAGAGATCTTTATAGTCCGGAAAAGGGGAAAGCGGGTCAATATAGATGGAGAAGCCATTAAAATGGGAAAGGAAATTTTCGTCCGTATCCAGCCTGCAGCAATAAAAGTGATCGTTTAACAGGCAATTCTTAATTGTTACTTGGTTCACAACAAAAAAAGCTATATTATTGCCCTGCGAAAGTTTTATAAATATTTAAAGTTTATCAGAAATGAGTCAGAAAATTCTTCTGGAAACCATTGGAACAATAGAAAAGAAAGAAATGCTTGGCCCGGTGGGCTATAATCAACTCGTTCTTGAAGCTTTTCACCCTTTTCCGGGCTACCATGGCACAACTGTGCCTGATAATGATATGCCGAAATCTCTGTTTGCCATTACCCGTTCGAAATATACTGAAGAAAAAATAATCCGGGTCACCCAAAAAATCAAAAGTGACCATAATATTAAGTTTGATGGCACACCGGGCATGGTTACCCTCTATAATATGCTTAATCCTTGTATCCGGTTTAAAGAACTTACAAGCTATAAAGAAGTGCCTCGTATATTAAAAGCTTATGAGGATGAAGGGATCGAATTTATGGGCAACCGTAAAATTGAGCCTTATACAGGGATAATAAAGGTGAAAAAGTATTTCCTCATGGAAGCTATTTCAGATTACACTTTCAAAGATGCAGAAGTAGCAAGCGTTTACTATCTCAGCATTCCGGTGCAGCTACGATTTAACCAATTTGAAAAAATTACGGTTGACCTTAAGCGTAATATGGAAAATCCGAAATTTGATGCTGCACTTGGGACAATATTTCGGAAATCGGGATTGGTCGATCTGATCAGGATTTATGATGACAAATGTACCCCTGAAAGGCTGAACCTGATACGCACAAAATACATCCAGGCCATCAATAATCTTATTAAATAGCGGGTTAACTAATGATGATTAAACGCTTTGAAGAGATCCAATCGGATATATTATAAAGAAGAACAGAAATTCAGGCAGTTATGGATATGGCTGTTAATTCTGATGCTGAGCGGGATCTGGATCTGGCAGCTTGTGCAGCAGATATTCATGGGTATACCCTTTGGTAATAACCCCTCTTCAAACCTGGCAGTTATCTTAACCGGTCTGTTCCCGGTACTGACCATCATCCTTTTCCGAGTACTTACGCTTGAGACCATTATTAATGACGACGGGGTCCATTACCGGTTCAGGCCATTCCAGCGTAAGCCCAAAGTCATCAAAGCGGAAAATATCCTGCGTTATGAAGTGAAAAAATACAACCCATTAAAAGACTATGGAGGCTGGGGCATCAGGTTGGGATCCTTCGGAAAAGGCAAAGCGTACAATGTCAGTGGAAACATGGGTGTGCTGTTCGAATTTAAAAATGGTAAAAAGTTTATGCTTGGTACACAAAATCCCGTATCTGTTAAATCAGCCCTGGATAAGCTGATGAAAGCCGAAATGATTGCCTGATAGTTCTGAGTTCTGAGTTCTGAGTTCTGAGTTTTGCGTAAAAAGACGAATAATGAGAGATAAACCGATCTGTTTACTATTTATTCTTGCAGCTATTATTTCCCTGGACTTTTCCTCTTTTGCCCAGGATCTGAGTGCCAGGGAGATTGTGAAAAGGGCCAATGATAAAGCAAATGGCAATACCAGCCAGGGGACCATGAAAATGACCATCGTCAGGCCCGATTGGTCGCGTGAAGTCACCATGAAGTCATGGTCGAAAGGCACCGAATACTACCTTATCTATATTACCGAACCGGTAAGGGATAAAGGACAGGTCTTTATGAAAAGAGGCCAGGATATGTGGAACTGGATGCCCAGCATCAACCGCATGATCAAACTTCCCCCTTCCATGATGGGGCAGTCGTGGATGGGTTCGGATTTTACCAACGACGACCTGGTCAGGATGAATTCCATTATCGATGATTTCACCCACCAGATAACCGGTTCGGAAAAAATAGAAGGCTATGACTGTTATATCATCGAATTGATTCCCAAGCCGGAAGCAGCTGTCGTTTGGGGCAAGATCAAGATCTGGATTTCAAAAGAAGATTATTATGAGCTAAAAGGTGAATACTATGATGAAGACGGGGTTATGGTCAATAAGATGGCTTCTTCAAATATTCGCCAGATGGGTGACCGTATGCTTCCGGCAAAGATGGTGATGGTTCCTGTTGATAAGCCCGGCAACCAGACCATCCTTGAAATGAAAGACGTGGTTTTCAACAAAACTATCGATGATGATTTCTTTTCACAGCAAAACATGAAGAATGTGAGGTGATGAGAGATTATTTTAAAATAGCCTGGCGGAACCTCTGGCGGAATAAAAGAAGGACTTTACTGACCATCACTTCGGTTCTGTTTGCCCTTTTCCTGGCCCTGATCATGCGGTCGATGCAGCTTGGGTCTTACGCAAGCATGGTAGAAAGTGCTGTTAAGAGTTCCACCGGGTATATACAGGTCCACGAAAAAGGATACTGGGCAGATAAAAGCATCGATAACACTTTTGAAACCAGCCAGTCGCTGGAGGAAAAAATTCTGGCTCATCCTAATGTGACCCAAATTATTCCACGGCTGGAATCTTTCGCCCTTCTTTCATCAGGTAAACAAACCAAAGGTGCGGCCGTGATTGGTACCCGGCCCGATTCGGAAAATGAAATATCCGGTTTAAAAAGCCGGCTGGTTAGCGGGGAATATCTTGCTGCTGATGATCATTCTATATTAATCGCGGAAGGGCTGGCACAGTATCTGAAAGTCAATGTTGGTGATACGGTTGTGCTCCTTGGCCAGGGATACCATGGAGTGACTGCCGCCGGGGCATTTCCTGTAAAAGGCATCATAAGTTTCATACAGCCTGATATGAATAACATGATGACGTACATTCCCCTTTCCCTTGCGCAGGAATTGTATGCCACACCATCCAGGCTGACTTCCCTTTCGATTATGCTTGCTGATCCGGACAAGATGATCAAGACACGTGATGACCTCGCCCGGATCAACGCGGATAATCTCGAAGTTATGGTATGGAAAGACATGCTGTTTGAATTGGTCCAGGGGATCGAAGGAGACAATATCAGCGGGCAGTTTATGCTTGGGATCCTGTACCTGGTAGTCGGCTTTGGCATTCTGGGTACTATCCTGATGATGACGATGGAGCGCAGGAGGGAATTCGGAATTATGGTGGCCGTGGGGACGCGTCGCTACAAGCTGGCGATCATCGTTTTCCTTGAAACGCTGATTATTAGCCTCATCGGTATTCTGGCCGGTGTTATAACCAGCTTCCCGCTTATCCTCTACTTTTATCATAACCCGATCCCGCTCACCGGTGAGGCAGCCGATGCTATGCTTGAATACAATATGGAACCGGTCATGCCATTCCTTTTGGAACCCGGCTATTTTATAAGCCAATCGTTGGTGGTTATAATGATTACTTTACTTACCCTGATATATCCGCTTACTGTGATCGGAAGGTTTAAAGTGGTTAATGCGATAAAAGGAAGATGATGATTATCTCAGTTGCCTGGCGAAATATTTGGAGGAATAAGCTAAGAAGCCTTGTGGTCATACTTGCTGTGACGTTGGGTTTATTCGGAATATTGTTCATGATAGCTATTTCAAATGGAATGGTCGAGCAGAAAATTGATGCCTCGATCCATAATGAGATTTCCCACATTCAGATCCACCTTCCGGAATTCATGCAGGACCAATCCCTGGTTTTCTCGATGGATTCCGTAAAGCAGATGGAGGATGAAATTTCGTCCATTCCTGGCGTCAAAGCAGTTTCGAGTCGGATCAAAGCTTTGGCGATGGCAAGTACTGCCGCCACCGGTGCCGGGGTTATAATAAATGCAATCGATCCTGAAAAGGAAAAAGCTGTATCCAAAATATACCAATTCATTACCGAAGGAGATTATTTTGAAACCACCGGCAGAAGCGCCCCCATTCTAGTCAGCAAAAAGCTTTCGACTAAACTCAAAGCGAAAATCGGTTCGAAAATTGTTATCACGATTCAGCATGCTTCAGGCGAATTGGCCTACGGCCTTTTCAGGGTTTCAGGCATCTATAAAACCTCTAATGCAATTTATGATGAACCGAATATCTTTGTTAAAAAAGATGACCTTATCTCCCTTACCGGGTACGAGCAGGGGAAAGCATCAGAAATTGCCATATTACTCGATAATGTTGACCAGACTGACCCGGTTACTGATAACCTGAGAGCAAAGTTCCCCTCTTTAAGTGTATTGCCCTGGAAGGAACTCGAGCCAATCCTGTTAGCTTTAAGCTCCATGATGGATCAGATGTCTTATTTCCTGCTGATCATTATCCTGGTCGCAATGGCTTTTGGCATTATCAATACAATGATGATGGCAGTCCTGGAGCGCACCCGGGAAATTGGAATGCTTATGGCTGTCGGAATGAATAAAAGAAAAGTATTCCTCATGATCATGCTGGAAACGGTATTTCTTGCTATGGTCGGAACTTTTTTCGGGATCGTGATCAGTGCTGTAACCATACACTTTACAGGGATGAATGGCTTGAATTTCGCAGCCTGGGCGGAAGGTTATGAGGCCTTCGGATATAGTGCACTGGTTTACCCTTCGCTGTACCTGGATTTTTATATCGGAATGACGGTTCTTGTAATCATAACAGCAATAATTTCATCGATCTATCCCGCGAGGAAGGCACTTCGGTTTAATCCGGCAGCAGCCATCAGGGAAGACGCTTAAATAGTTCAAAGTGCAAAGTGCAAAGTTCAAAGTGCAAAGTGCAAAGTGAGTCTCAAAACTCAAAACTTTGAATAATGAACTGAAACTTTGAACTTAAGAATTGAAACTTTGAACTTGAACTTTGAGTCCCCTCCGAAAAGTCGGGGAGACGAATTTACAATATTTTAAACATGTTTGTCTTTAATAGTTATAAACAATTGATTGTCAATAACTTAATTTAGTTTGTATGATTTTTCTTTTT
>JALNZD010000048.1 GCA_023229505.1 Bacteroidales bacterium
TTCAATGGCTACCCGGGCCTTAAAGGCCGCCGTAAATTTTCTTCTTTTTGCTTTCATAATACCACTGTTAAAATTAGACTTTTTTCAACTTAACCAGTGGTCTGAATTTTGGGGAGTATTATATTGTTCCGCCTGGGTTTCCCTGTCAACATTCAACAAAATCAATGCATGTATAATTTTCTTGGCCGCATGAGTACCAGTTCGTGTAATCTCAATCAATTGTTCTCTCTCTTCAGAGGTCAATGTTACCTTGTACGTGTCCATAACCGTTTTTTTCGGCTAAGATACAAAATTAAAATTAAATTACGTCATATTAACTGTGACATGACACCAGGACCTAAAATTCAATAATTCGAGAATCTTATGAGCACGATATTCTAAGTGTACCCCATTTATCGAAGTGTGCAATTTTTGTTTTGAACCAGCTAATAGCATCATTGTGTACAATAGCATAATTTCCTTCAAAAAATCGTTCAAGTTCTGGATGCCATTCTTCAAAGACTAATAAATGGTCGGCCTGTAGTTTTGTAATCTTATAGGGCAAGAATTCAATTGCTGAAAATACATCTCGTAAAAAGTGTTTACCAAATACCCAAGTATGATTATACTCAAATTGCAATACTGAAATATTTTCATTCTTAAACATCGGCAATGTGCCTAGAATTACTTCCATATCGTGTCCTTCAGTATCACATTTTAGGAGATGAACATGTGATATTTTTTTTGATTCGCAATATTGATTTACAGTATTTTGTTGTACGGTTATTTTAGTTTTTTTATCTGCTATTCCTTCAGGGTAGAAGGAATTTGATTCAGAATTCAATCCTCCAATATAAAATTCCGCAAACCCGTCAGAATTAGACATCGCAATTTCCTCGATACAAATATTAGCATTAGTATTTAGTAAATTATTTTTCAGCGTGGATGCAATGTCTGGAGCTGGCTCAAACAAAAATAAGTTAAACGAACTATTATTTTTGAGATCTCGAGATAGTAGCAAAAGATTATTAGACCACTCCCCAATATTTGCCCCTATATCAAATATTACAAATTTATTTTCATTATGTACATTTTTAGCGAGCAAAACAGCTTTTTGCACCATAAATTCACCATTAGTATTACTGTTATTATTTATATCACCGCGACAAAACATATATAAACCTCTCCCTAGACGATATGCATCCCTTCCCATAAAAAAAATAATTATTTTGAAAATCAGTTTCTTCATTTTTTTAAATTTTTAATGATTTATAGTTATGTTTGAACCCCAATGAAGATAATATATGCGGTCGAAATCAAAAGCTTTTGATTGGAACTCGATAACATTTTCAACACCTCGTTTGTGTAGTCTGAAAGAATTGTTCCCCAGATATAAAATTTTCATTTAAATACGGTTTCAAGTATTTTTCTAACTCTATGTTCGTAAGTGTGATTCTGCAAAAAATGATCATATTGAATGTTCGCCATTTCATGCCTTAATGCAGGTTTATCCAGATAGAATTTAATTAGGTCAATAGCTTCGTTAATGGATTTGAAAGTAAATTTAGCAGCATCAACCTTTGAGAATTCATTGACAGTTACTCGATAATCACAAATCTGGAAAGCCCCGATTCCAGCACTTTCGAAAAACTTACCATTGACAGATTCGATCTCAGCATAGTGAAAATTATTAAATAAAATTTTTGATCCGAATAGCAATTCTGCTTTTCTTTCACCTGTGATCCATTCGTTACGGAAATATTTATCAAGTTCGGGTATGAAAAATCGCTTGTCTTTTTTACCAAATAAAGTTACATTAACACCAGAATTAACTAATTTCTTAATCATACTAGCTCTATAAGGGTATAAAGATCCAAAAGCCAAAACATCTATATTAGTTTGTCTCTCAAGTTCAATCCTATTTAAATTTGGTTTTTGATGCACACGAGGATTAAATGCCTCTGGTAAGTACTTTGCATTCAAATCCATCTTTTGTTTCATGAAATTAACAATATAGGGATCTTTTGTGAAATAGAAATCATAGGGTGAAGCAAATATTTGTTGATGTTCGAAGTTTGTGAGGGCATCGGGATTGATATGAATAACCGGGATATGTTGCAGTTCATTTTTTATTATTTTAATGCAAAGCGGATTAATAAAACGATAAGTGCCAATTACTAAATCAGGTTTGATCTCAATTACTTTTTTCGCTAACTTTTTAAATAAAAATTCATCGTACTTAATAAAGTATTTAATAGCATGGTAGTTAATTGCATATTTGATAGGAACAACATCGGTTATGTCTAAAATTATAGCCTCATGACCTAAAAAACGAAATGAGTCTGCCAAGTGATACTCAAGCGTATCATATCCCTTGCTTCCTATTATTGTAACTTTCATAGTTTTATGAATTGTAGAATGTATTTTTTAACAAATTATTAAAAGGCATATGAAACGCAATTTTGATTTCGAGGTTCAAAAATTTATTGCTTTTTATTTGGAGGGTAACAACGGATGATCAATGTAGCTTTTGAAGGTATTAAACAAATTAAAATCAAAAGGACTGTTTATCTCAGGCATAACACCATATTTAGAGTAACACTCATTGTAGTACTCTAATTGATTCAAAATTACCGAAACTTTTTTTTGATCGGTAAAAGAAACTATATAGTTCGGATTGTTCTCTTTATTAATGATACATTGTAAGATTATTTTCACTAAATCATTTATGTAGATTAGCTTCAGTTCTGCATCTACAATTATTTTGGAAATCTCATTATGTGTAAGTTGATATGAAAATGTAGCTATTACAGAAGCATACTTTGGTCGTGCAAGTGGGCCATAAACATTGGGCAATATCATACCTGTAAACGGAACATTATTTTCCTTTGCCCACTTACCTAATAAATTACGACCTTCTTTCTTTGATTTGCTATATTCAGAATTTAGTTCTTCTTGAATGCTAGAAGTAAATATAATGTGAGGTTTTGTATTCGTTTTATCTAGTGAAGCGATTAGTTTATTTATTAGATTAATATTCGTGTTGTAAACAACATCTAAGACTTCATGTCTGCACATTGCGGCAAGATGTACTATTACATCACAACTCGTAACCCATTCTTCTAATAGGTGTTGATCTTCAAAATAGTCATCTTCAAATTGGACTGTTTCAAATTTGTTTTTATCCAAATTTAAAAAGTTAAACAAATGTGTACCTATAAAACCATTTTGTCCTGTAATTCCAACTCTCATTGTGGATTATTTAAGTTCTTCTTTGATAATATCCAATCCAATTAACAATTCTATTGTTTCATTAACATTTAATTGTTTTGTATTGTATGAGTTAAACTCTTCTGCTATCTTGCTTTTTTCTGTTCCTTTCTCTAAGTATAATGAGTAGTTTAAATCCCTATTATCAGATGGTATTCTATAAAAGGAACCGAGATCAATAGCTTTCGTCATTTCTTCTCTATTGCAAAGTGTTTCATGAACTTTTTCTCCATGACGTGTACCAATTATTTTTATTTCACTTTTTGAATTGAATATTTCTATAAGTGCCTTTGCTAAATCTAATATCGTACAAGAAGGAGCTTTCTGAACAAAAATATCACCAGGAACAGCATGGTTAAAAGCAAATTTAACTAAGTCAACAGATTCATCAAGCGACATCATGAATCTGGTCATTGAAGGATCTGTAATTGTAATCGGTTTTTCTTCCTTAATTTGGGTTATAAATAATGGAATAACTGAACCACGTGAGCCCATAACATTTCCATATCTGGTACCACAGAATACTTGCTTATTAGGATCCAAATATCTTGATTTTGCTATCATCACTTTCTCCATCATAGCTTTTGAAATCCCCATCGAATTTATTGGATAAACTGCCTTGTCTGTGCTAAGTACCACTACTTTACTTACATTGTTTCTATATGCAGATTCCAGTAAATTTGAAGCTCCTAAAATATTCGTCTCAACTGCCTGTAATGGGAAGAATTCACAACTTGGAACTTGTTTTAGTGCTGCTGCATGAAAAACATAATCAACATCTTTTGTTGCTTCATATATTGAATTAATTTCCCGAACATCACCAAGAAAAAATTTTAGCTTTTCGCTTTGATATTTAAGTCGCATTTCATCCTGTTTTTTTTCATCTCGACTGAAAATTCGGATTTCTTTAATTTTAGTTTTAAGAAATTGTTTTAATACAGCATTTCCGAAAGAGCCTGTACCACCAGTAATTAATAAGGTTTTGTTATCAAAATTAGTGTCCATATATCTAAAATTATTTAATGATGTTTTGTTAAGTGTATTGTTTCTTTTAAAGAATAATAACTGATTATATTTGATATTTTAGTTCATCCCAATAGTTATGTTTGTTGTACCATTGGAGGCGGGAATTAAAATTAAATATTAATCCCCAGATTTTTAGAAGAAAAAATGGTGAGTCTTTCCATATTGACAATCCTTCTTTAATTCTACAATACTGTTTGTGTTTTAACAGTATTAACATTGATTTATAGAATTGAAAAATTAGATTGTATTTATAATCTTTCATGGCTTTTTGGGTCTCTTTTGGTAAAAATACCTTATAATTTCTGATGCAATCTTTTAATATCAGAAAATCCCAATATTTATGACGCCAATGAGGGTATAGATAAGTATGATTTTTTTCTCTGAGTGTTAATTCAATTAGGTGCTCTGGAATGTATACAAACTTCTTCCGTTGCACTTGGGTAAACAGTTGATTCATATATTACGATATCCCCTTTTTTATAACTGCACCAATTGTTTCTGACGCTTTTATTAATGGAGTCATATCTGGTCGTCGGTCTGCTGAAATGGGGGTTGGAACGGTTACTATATAGATATTTGAGGATTTAATATCTTCTATATTAGTAGTCAGTTTTAGTCCAAAATTGGAATTATTACCTGAATTTAAAACTTTTGAAAGTTCTTCATCGGAAGCTTCTAATGTTGAATCATGTCCGCTACTCAATTCTTCAATTCTATGATTATTAATATCAAACCCGACCACATAATTTTTTTTTGCGAATTCAATTGCTAAAGGAAGACCTACATAACCCAAGCCTATAATTGATATTTTTTCCATTTTATTATTATTATTATTATAATTTTTTGAATGAATAAATCTTAAATTTCTCATAGTAAGAATATACCTTTCAAAACCGAATGATTATCAGATTCATTTCATAAAGATTAGAGAGATGTTCTAACCACGATGCTTCTAAATGTTGTCGATTACCTAATCTGTGGAATAAGTGCAAAGATTGGTAAACTAACAAACCCAAATAAAAATTATATTCGAAAAATTACCCGAAACTTTTATTTATGTTGCTATATATGGAGAATATCAACATTAAAGATTAAAACCAGCTACAGTTGCATCCTTATAAAACATCTTCACAGTATCAAGCGAATAATTCTCTAAATCATATCCTACCAAATCAAGCTTTTTTAAGATGTCATTAGTTACGGTAATAATTTGGCAACCAATCTGATCTGCATGGAAAATATTTAAAAGTTCTCTTGGACTAGCCCAAATTACTTCTGCCTTCGGTTTTAGTTTGGTAACCTCCACTGCCGCTGACATTAATGATATTGGATCTATTCCGGTATCAGCGATTCTACCTGCAAAAACGGAAACATAAGAAGATACTTCGGGATTAAGGCTTAAAACGACGTCACGAACTTGTCCCAAGGTCATGATTGCAGTAATGTTTAGTTTAACGCCACTGTCGCTTAATTCTTTTATTAGTGCACAGGTTGATACTTTTTTTGTATTGGTAATTGGAATTTTTACATAAACATTATCCCCCCAGGTTGCTATTTTAAGTGCCTGACGTTTCATTTCGTCCAATTCGTCTGAAAAAACTTCCAAAGACAGAGGTTTATCAGTAACTGTTTTTAAAATATCTCTGGCAAAACTTTCATAATCGGTAATTCCGGCTCTTTTCATTAAGGTTGGATTTGTCGTTAACCCCTTTATTAAAGGTTTATTGTACATTTCGATCATTCCATTTTTGTCAGCTCCATCTGCAAAAATTTTTACTTTAAGCGAATCTAAAATTTTCATAATATTTAAAATTAAGTAAGTGAAATAATTATTTGTGTTGCTTCTAGAAAATTACGACTGTTGTAGTCAGGTTTAATGTTCTTTTCTTTATATTCTAAGTCAATAAGAATCGTTTTGACTCCAGCATTTTTGCCGGTTTCAATATCTCTCCAGCGATCGCCTACCATAAAAGAATAGTCTAAATCAATATTCCATTTTTTTGCTGCAGTTTGGATCATTCCTGGCTTCGGTTTTCTACATTCACAATTATCCGCGTTATCATGAACACAACAAAAGAAATCATCAATGATTAATTCTTGTTTCAGATAGTTATTGATGTCATCAACAATTTTCATTGGTGTTGTACCTCTTGCTACATCCGGCTGGTTGGTAATAACGATTAGCAAATAGTCAAGTTCTTTGAGTTGTTTTAACCCTTCTTTTACTCCTTCAGGTATTACCAGTTCATTAACTGATTTAGGCGGATATGGTTTTCCATCAACAATAACGGCATTATTCAAGACACCATCCCTGTCGAGAAAAACGGCTTTTACTTTTGGGTTGATTCCCATTTGGTCTGATTGACCTTAAGTTTTGGATGAGATACCAGTAAATGCCATATCACTGCCTGAAAGGCTTCGGAATGTGGCGTAACAGTTTCGGGATTTACGGTTGGTACGATTACTGCGGCATCAGCAACTTTAACGGTATATCCGCCATCTCTGCCAACGATACCAATAATCTTCGATCCTCTTTCTTTTGCCAACTGCAATGCTTTCACCAGATTTGGGCTAATGTTTTTTTCGATATTACCGCCACCAACTGAAAGAATAAACAAGGTATCATTGCTATTTAACTTACTTGTTTTGAGCCATTCAGCGAAAATTGTATCCCAACCTTCATCATTGGTTCGTGCAGTCAATTCAGAGACATTATCCGTTGGTGCATAGGATTCGATTCCGACAATCTTTCGGAAATCATTCACTGCATGAGAACAATTACCTGCGCTACCCCCAACTCCAAGAAAAAAAATCCTACCACCGGTTTGCTTAATTAATACAAGCAAGTCTGCCATCTTCTCAATCGCATCAACATCGATCTTGTTGAGGATTTCGATGGCTTCATTTAAGTGTTTTTTTGTGTAATTCATAGGATATCTGTTTGTTTAAAATAATTTATTGTCTCTTGAAGTCCTTTATGAGACCCAATCTCATAAAATCGCTCAAACACCTCGTGACCTGCCAACAAACCCTGAAGCGAAAGTTCGTGATAAATATCGGCCAGATCATACGGCTTATTGAATGGCACATTCTCAAGTACCGAAGCAGACAGCACCCCAAGCCCATAGTCAATGTACGCCATTTCAGGGTTTGGCGCTTGCTTATCGTATTCAAATATAATACTATCTTTGAATAACACATTGCTCTTATCCCATTGGCCACTGTTTTTAAGCACCGTCATTATCGCCAGTTTACCGCTTAGGAGAAAGTTACGTTCCACTGCCCGAAAATCGATTGGCAGATAAGAATCTCCGTAAAATACAAAAAACTGCTCTCCCAATAGCGGCAAAGCTTGCTTCAAAGCACCACCTGTACCAAGCAAACGTGGACCATCATGCGAATAACTAACTATTATACCAAAATCGGATCCATCACCCACAATAGCTTCAACTTGATCGCCCATATAACCCAGGCACAGTATAACACGAGTAATCCCTTGACGCCGCAAATATTCTAGTTGCCGGATTATGAAAGGTTTACCCCCAACATCGACCAGAGACTTAGGTATCTTTTCAGTAATTGGTCTTAACCGAGTGGACATACCACCAGCGAGTATCGCAACCGGCAGACTCATGAAAGAACAACTTTGGTACCTTCGAAATCAAAGCCGAAACGAACTTCTTCCAACCCCGCCTTTTTCATGACATGACGGAGTTTGTTACGGTCAGTAGCATAGAACATTAAGAATCCTCCACCACCTGCCCCAACCAATTTACCACCAACTGCGCCGTTCTTCATGCCAAGTTCGTACCACTCATCAATTTTTTGGTTACTCATCCCTCCGGAACGTTGCTTTTTGTGTTCCCAGTGCTCATACATTAATTTTCCAAACAATTCAACATCACCTGCCTCCAGCGCTTCTTTGCTACGGTAGCCAAGCTCCTTAACAAAATGCAGATTCTTCAACATTTCTTCATCACTGCTTTTTGTTCGTGTATTTTGATCTTTTAAAATGCTACTAGCACTGCGAGAATAGCCTGTAAAAAATAGTAAAATGTTATCCTCCATATCAAACAATGTGTCCATGGAAATCTTAAGTGGTACTGCCGTAACGCGGTCATCTTTATGGAAAGTAAAACAGGTCAGTCCGCCATACGCAGCGATGTATTGATCCTGTTTCCCAATCGGCTCACCGAGACGATCAATCTCAATCTGGCAAGCCATTTCTGCCAATTCCTGGGGTTGAATAGGATGTTTTCGATGCGCATAAAGCGCATGAATTAAAGCTGTTGTAAAACTACCCGATGAGCCCAAACCCGTACCAGCCGGGATATCAGCCAAGGTAGTCACTTCAATTTGCGGAGTACGCAGATTCAGTATGCGTAAAGCCTCACGGATTATTCGGTGCTTTACTTCTTCGACACCAGCCACATGCTCCAATTCGGAATACTTGAGATAAATTCCCTCGGTAAAAGGGCGCATGACTGTCACATATACATACTTATTGATCGCGGCTGCAACAAGGAAACCCTCATGATCACGATAATAAGAAGGGAGATCGGTGCCGCCACCGCCAAGAGTGATTCGTAACGGACTACGTGTGATAATCATAACCAGAATTTTTGTAAATTTTTTCAATTACTGTTAAAGCCTGCCAGGCATCTTTTAGCCCAACTGATGGTTCACGGTTCAACCTAATATCTTCGTAAAACTCTTCAAGTTCAGTGGCCCAGGAGTCATCTCCCATCGGGTATTCCCAGGTCGTTGTCTCAGGTGGTCCCATTTCGGGTAACATCTTGTAATAGGTCAAACGCTCAACTCCGTAACTTCCACCCAGACCAGAGATTTCCAACTTTGCATCGTGACCATATATCTCCATGGAAAAAAGATTCTTCCACTCTGTACAACTGGCATGAAGAAAGGCCACCTGCTGGTTTGCGGTTTTTAGTAGCATGAACCCATTGTCATCCACAGGCATATTCCAGAAATAAGTATTAGCGAATCCCTGTACGTCTTCAAACTCACCGAGGAACCAGCGTGAAAGGTCAATAAGATGCGGGCCCTGGTCGATCAATTCACCGCCTCCGGAAAGCTCGGGTTTAGACCTCCATTCTTTGTCATAACCAATCCGCCCGCCATGTCCATATCTTCCACGTATGAACATTAACTCACCTAAAGCCCCGGCCTCAAATAACGCTCGTGCTTTGCGGAAAGCGCGGTGATAGCGGTGGTTGAAACCTACATGTACCTTAACCCCAAGTTTTTCAGCGGCTAACATTACTGGTTTTAATTCTGCGGGAGTACGTGCCGCGGGCTTTTCCACTAAAACATGCTTGCCTGCTTCAATTGCAGCCAGGGTGATCTCCGCAAGCGAATCATGCAGTGTGGCAATAACAACGATTTCTACCTCCGCCAGAGCCAAGAGGTCACGATAGTCGCTGAATACCTTAGCATCGCTGTTGCCTGCCAATGCTTTTGCCCTTGACTCATTTACATCTGCGCAGGCAACCAACCGACCCTTACCACCGAGCGCTTTAGCGCGCTTCTGACCAATAAGTCCGCAACCAATAATTCCAATTTTAAAAATCATTTGTCTCCCCAATTTAAATTTCGATCCTTTCCAACAATTCGACGAAGGGTATAAACATCGCTGGTTTGCAATTCGTCTATGTGATTGGGCCAATTCTCCCATTTATCCCACACTGCGCTGATCAGTTTACCAGTGATGCCATTACTTAAATCAGATGCCAAAAAAATAGCAAGAGCTGTCCCATGATCGAAGCTGACACCACCTGATTCTTTCTGCTTTATTGATTTTTCATAAAATAATTGGCCGACCTTTTCTGGTCCAGCAGCAAGTACTTCATCGAGCAATCGCGTGTTTAGTGCTCCCGGGGCAATAGCATTCACGTCGATTTTGAACTCAAGAACCTCTTCAGCGAGCGTTTCAACAAAACGCACGATTGCAGCCTTTGATACAGCATAAGCGCTTATTTTTGGCATTGGATTGGTTGCCCCACCCCCAGAAAGCTGGATAATCTTGCCATATCCTTGTTTCTTAAAAAATGGCAATACAGCACGACACATGAGTATGGAACCAAAAAGATTTATTTCAATCGCATGAACCCAACTTAACCAATCTACTTCTTCAATTGACCCTTTTGGTCCGTAAACTCCTGCATTATTTACCAGAATGTCGATATGGCCAAACTCATTTATTGTTTTATCAACAAAATTCCGGACATCATTTTCTTTAGAGACATCTGCTGTAATAGCCAAAATCTTTTGATCGGGAGATATTAAAAAACGAAGATCCTCAGAAACCTTTGATAAAAGCTGCTCGTTACGTGCACAAAGAGCAACACTTGCTCCTGCTTTCAAATATTCTTTAGCAACATCAAGACCAAACCCCTGATTCCCACCAGTAATAATAGCTATTTTATTTTTTAAAAATTGATCCATTATGATTAATTTGATGTCCCAACTGCCAAATATTTAAATCGATTATCAGATGCAAATTGTGTCAAAAAACGGTTAGCATCAATTATTATAAGACCGGAATTCAATTTAGCTACGTTATCTGCGATAATTTCCTTGTAAATAGGCCATTCTGTGGCAATTACTAGTATTTGTACTCCGGCCAAAACATCTAAAGGGTTATCACATTTTTTGACACTCCTTGATAATTCAAGTGGTAATTCTTTAACCACAGGATCATGCACTTGAATAGAAACACCCTGGTCAATGAGCCAATAGCACAGTTCAACAGATAAAGAACGTCGTAGTGTATCTGTTCCTGGTTTGTATGTAAGACCCCAAATTGCGATTGAGCATTGAGTTAACTCAGGGCAAACTGACTGTATCTTTCTTTTTACCCAATTCTTATGTTCGTCGTTGCTTTGCAATATTGATGAAAGAAGAGGGGTTGATAATTTTTTTTCACTGCTGATATTATTTAGAAACACTAAGTCTCGTGCTAAAGTACCGCCAGCAAAAGGACCACCTGGAGAAAGATAAGCTTTTGGTCCAATACGATTTTCTGATTTTAATCCTCGCTCAACTTCCTTTGCATCGGCGCCAACTAATTCGCATATCGAAGCAATCTCGTTCATAAAAACAATAGAAGTTGCAAGAAATGCATTAATGGCATGTTTAGTCATTTCGGCTGACTCAACTGACATCCATTCAATATTGCTGGTAATTGGATTAAGCAATATTTCAAGACGCAGTCTATCTATGTTCCTTCTTACGCCTACTATAATTCGATCAGGATTTAGAAACACGTTTAGTGCTTTTCCTAGTCTCAAATTTTCAGGTGAGTACACAAATCCAAAGTGTTTATCAGGAAACAAATGATCTGCAATAATTTCCAGCTTTTTAATCGAACCAACAGGCATTTGTGATGAAATAATGATTGTTGTTTCTGATGGCAAAAACTTCACAGTTTTTACTATCTGATCGAAAACGAAACCCACATCAGCAATATCATCCTCATTAACAGGAGTATCGTATGCTATCCAGAGCATCTCAATATCGCTGAGATCAATTTCAGAACCATCAGAAAACTTAAGTAAATCTCCAGCGATTCCTTGTTTTAATAAATCCTCGAGCCCGGGCTCAAAAATGGGAGGAATGCCATTATTCAAATCATAAATTACTTTGTGATCATAGTCTAAACCTATGATTTTATTCCCAAGCGACGCAAGACAGGCTGCAGTTACGCATCCTAAATGCCATAAACCCTGTACACATACTTTCATATAGCTTAAATGATGTTTAAAATTATCACGTACTCACTGTAAAATACTATATTAATCCCTGGCCTGGAACACCCACTCATTTTCTTTCAAGTATCGCACTGTTTGAATAACTCCCTCTTGAATACTTAGTTTCGGTTTCCAACCCAATGCACGCATTTTTGAAGTGTCTAAGAAAATAAAAGGGTTATCCCCAATCCAGCCTCTATCACCTCCTGTGTATTCCAATTGTGGTTGAACTCCTAATTCCGCGCATATCCAACCAATGGAATCATTCAATTCACAGTAGGAATCAACACCAAGATTAAAAATATTGACTTTATCTGAGGATATTTCTATTGCAATCTGAATGGCATTTAAACAGTCTTTGATATATAGGTAGGATTTACGCTGCTTGCCATTTCCTAAAACTTTTAAACTTTTTGGATCTTTTTTAAGATTTTTGTAAAAGTCGAATACATGGCCATGGGTGTAGCGTTCACCGAGAATGGAAACGAATCGAAAAATCCAGGACTGGAAACTGAAACCTTCGCAATACGCCGCAATCAATCCTTCACACGCAAGCTTCGAGGCACCATAAAGGGATGTTTGAATCGGGAACGGCGCATCCTCCAGCGTGGGGAACACTGCTGCTTCACCATAGACAGAACCGGTAGAGGAAAAGGCAATTCGTTTGATGCCATTGACTCGCATTGCTTCGAGCACGTTGTAAGTGGCAATGGTGTTTTGTTCCAAATCTCTACGTGGGTGTTCGGTACCAAAACGGACATCGGCATTAGCGGCAAAATGGAACACGAAATCACAGCTAGCCATAGCCTTGGTAAGGCAGTCTAAATTAAGGATATCGCCATCAATTAAAGTGAATAATGGATTGGTCAAGGCTTGTTCAAGAAAGCGTTTATGCCCCGTCGAAAAATTATCATAAACAACAACCGAGGATCCCATTTGTAGCAAATGATCAACCATATTGCTCCCTATGAACCCGGCGCCTCCGGTTACAAAGAATCTTATTGGCCCCAATGTCATATTATCATACTTTTAAAAGAAACCTAACCAATATTACCTTTTACTCTTTTTTCCATGGCTTTACAAACCTTGTCCCAATCATCACGCATATACAGGAACCAGGAATAGTCTGAAGCTGTGCATCGCTGATAACCGCGAAGGGCGATCTCTTTGCGCTGATCGTCGTGTTCGAGGTAATAACGTGCCTTTTGCACAAGTTCTTGATTACTGCTAAAAAATTCTGCTTCTTTCCCTTCCAAATAGCATTCCGTATGTTGCTTTGTCCTCATCGCCAATAAAAATGTACCACATGCAGGAATTTCAAAGCTCCTGCCGGCCGTTTGGTTTCCATTAAGTTCTGAAACAAAACAGAGACCTATCTTTGCACTTTTTAATGCATACAAATATTCTTCATTATTAAGACGTCGAAAATTCACATGGTCATGCAACTTATCGTACTCCATTGCACGGTTCCAGCCTGCACCATAAACAGCTACGGGTAACCCCTTGTTCAATTAATGCATTAATTCCATCGCACGTGCGCGGCTCATAATGTCCAACAAACAATAGTTCATTCTTCCATTGTTCTTTAATGCTTTGCGGGATTGGGGAGTTATCGAAACGTTTATGATCATAACCAATATACGTAAGCTCAATATGAGGTTGATTTATATTTTTTTTAAAGCTATATAATCCTGAAGGTTTGTTGTAAAGTAAAGATCAAACAGAGGTAATGTACGGCGTATCAAACGGTAAGCTAATTTAACATACCATTTTACAGGATTTAACGAATCTGTATTGTGATGTACGAGAAACACCCCACGTTCCTTAAGTAATTTTAGTGTAGAAGGCCAAATCCAAAACCCCTTATCAATCCAAATGATTACAGGGTTAATTTTTTCACAAAAGCGGAGAAGGTCACAGTTGCTTTTCCTATAGCGGAGCGAAATAAGTAGAAAGTAATCGATACGATTTAGCCATTGAAATTTAAAAGGTTGAGCAAAATAAGGGTCTGAATCAAAAGGATAAACCTCGCAAGTTTTAAATCCTTCCAACGCATTCAAGCGAGTAAGAGTTGTGCAACCCTTTTCAAATGTTCCTACGAAAACAACTTTCATAAATCTTTCCTTTTTCAGAACGTATAATTTTAAATTTGCCACAAAACATTCATTTTCTATTTATCTTAAACAATTTTCCTCTATAACTTTCGTCTAAATGCAACTGGTAAAAATCGTAAGATCAGATTTGATGCATGCAGTCGAGATTCCACAGAGAGAAAACGCCAATATCTAATGACACAAAATACCTGAGCGGCAAACCCTAATGTGACAAACGCTATGTGAAATGTTGGCCACATTATCATTGCTGCCATACTTATTGCCGTTACCAAGAGCGATGCAAGTACCCACCGGAATACGCTGGTTGGCCACCTCAATGCATTATCTTTCAGCCACTTGCGTGCCACCAAAACGTAACATATTACACTTGCAATCTCTGTAATAAGCAAAGCAAGTGCAGCGCCGCTAATCCCCATAACTTTCACAAATAAAAACAAGCCAACTAAAGCAAGAAAACCAGACAGTGCTGAAATCCGGAGCTGGGCTCGTAATAGATTATTACCTTGTGTAATTGCCATCGCCGGCTGAGCAATACCAAATATTAATACTCCCAGAGATAACATGCCGAACAACATTGGATCGAAAATAACTTTTCCCCGTGTCCATATTTCGAAAAAAGGCCCTACAAAAGCTTGTAAAATAATTACTGATGGAGCCATTGCACAAATTACAGCCAACCATATAATACTAAATGTCATTTCGCTACGTCTCTGGTCCCGCTGATTTAAAAATCGCATAAGTTCGGGCATTATTGGGTTTGTGATTGTCGCTAATCCTTGTAGCGCAACACTTGCCCCTGTTCGCATAGTTACAAACGCAACCATTCCAGACAACCCTGATAATGGCAAAAGAAGAAGACGATAGCCTTGCTGGCGAATCATTTCCAAAAGGGACTTTAGTGTTAATAATTGCGAGTTAAAGAAGTTTTTCAAACCAAGCTTTAAATTGGGTTTGACAGGATACAATCCCTCCTTAACTAATAACCGCCAAGTATCAATGCCGAAAGGGATATTGACCAGAAAGATGCTAATAGCCCAAATAATACCTGTTTCGAGGAGTGAAGAGCCAAGAAGAACAGCAAAAAGTGGGCAAATATTGGTAAAAAGTGTCATTACAACTCCCCACCATGCAAATCGGGGGTAATAACCAAAGGGGAACAAGGCTTGAGTAGCTATACCAAGGATAGAACCGGTAAAAGCCCACACCAAAATAGAAAACAAGACAATCAGCCCACCCGACTGTGATAAATTTGGTTCACTGCCTAAAAAATGAGGGAGAATGCCAAAAAAGTTTAGTAAAAATATAATCGAAAATTCGATTATTCCAAGCGTTAAAGCGATTGGCATTGAGGACCACAACACCAACTTTATCAGACACCTGTTCTGGGCGCCGATGCGCAGAAATTCGTAACGCAAAAATTGCTGATGCCCAAGATCAAGAAGTTGAAACATACCTATCAACGCCTGAGCTGCTAACCAAATGCCATAAGTCTTACTGTCCCAAAACTGAAGGTAAATCGGAACAAGTAAAAGTTGAGTCAGAAGGTTTATACCAATCCCACTCCATGCAGCTATGCCACCCGATATAATTCGCCTGGTTGTAGTCAAAAGAAATAATATTAGTTTTTTTAATAGGTTTAATAAATTCAACTTTTCTCAGCAATAAAAACCTATTGCCAGGCATCGGATTGCCTATTTTCAGATGATCCTGCCCAATTTTGAAGTTCTTTAGCTGAATATATGCACAAAGCTCAGGATAGCAAGTCCAATAAACGGCATCAATATCAGAATAAAATTGTGTATAGAAGCAGCGCGGATCTTTATATATTAAGAAACCTCCTTCATTCAGATGAGCACGAAGCAGTTGCCGGGGAAATCTCAGATTTCGTTCCCATACATCAAATATACAGTCTCCAATCAACCCCTTGACGAGCTTCTTCCGAAGTGGACGTGGATCACGTCCATACCACATTGAAGGCATAGGATTAGGTCTGAAATGAGGGCAAATAATAACAAGGCGTCCGCCAGGTTTGGTCAGACGTATCATCTCGTCTATTAATTTTTTAGGGTAAACACAATGCTCCAAGGTGTAAAGTGATATCACCCAATCAAACGTTGCCTCAGGTAATTCTGTATTGTAAACGCTGGCCACCTTGAAGTTGGATTGTGGATATCGCACCTTATTTTTCGCAATTTGTTCAGCACTTGTATCTATTCCGGTATATTTATCCTGTTCTTCTAAATGACGCAACAAATGACTAGATCCACAACCCAAATCTGCAATGAAACCACTATTGCGCTCAATTTGTTGAAGGAGTTCGCAATGATAAGGTAACTTAGCTGGAGAATAGAAAGCATTCCCGGAGTCTGCTATTTCCCAATAGTTTTCCTTGTGAATATTGGAATAGTATATATCAAGTTTATTTTGCAATAGAACTAAATCATCGATATTTTGTTGATTATTATCACTTATAAATCCAGCGTACATATTTAAATTATTAGATTCGCTTATAAGAAAAAATTTAAAATGGGGTATCCGATCTTCTCCCGTGAAACATGTAATAAACTGAATATAAATAGATTAAAAAAAATGGACAATTTTATAGTAAGTAACTGATTATCAAATTTAGCAGAAAAACTTAGTGAGCTGATTAGATACCCCATATAAGTCTATTATGCTAATTTTAAAGAAGAAGAACTACTTGAAGATTTCTTGTTAACAGTTAGAAAAGTGAAGTGGTCGCAGATTGGTATAATTCCTCTTTGGCATAAAGATAATCGCAATTATAAGAACCAGGGATAAGTCTATCTTTTGAAAGAGGAATGATTGTGTCATTTTCAATCATACAAACCGGGAGATAGCCATTCTTTTCAATCAAGCTTGCCAATTCCTGACCAGTATGACCAAATGCTTTGAGTCGATAAGGATCCACCTCTACAAGGATGAAGTCAACTAAACCACTCTTCAGTAGATTAGATGCTCCGATAAGTGCATCAGTTTCAGCACCTTCAATATCAAGTTTGAGTAATCTGATCTTTTTAATATTTTCACGAAGTACAAAATCATCAAGTGTGATAGCTTGTACCTGAACTTTGTTCACGGTTTCAAAAGTTGCATTCTCGAGTAATGATGACCATCCAGTATTGGATGCGACGTTAAAATAAACCAGTCCGGTGGACTTATCTACCGCCGAATGATAAACCCTGATTGGACCGTTGGCTACCTCTGCTATCATTTCACGAAGACGTTTAATCATGAATGGTGATGCGCTTCAATAGAACGAACTTATCCCTCGGAATGGACACGTAATGCGCATGAGGCACTAAAGTAGACAACACTTACACCTACATCAATAACACAGTCGCCTCGTCTAAGCAATCGTTCCATCAAAAATAAGTATCCTGCGCCAACCATTTTAAAGTAATAGATACGATCGTTCAGATCACCTGGATCAAGTCGAAGCGCATAATCTCCAACCTGTTTTTTTTTGAGAAACCCATAGGCTTGAATTCCAAGAACTCCCGTAACTAGGTTCAACCAGCGAGTTTTGCCTCTCTTTATTGGCCATAGCGGGATAAGATTTTCATAAAGCGTTTGTTTCAGTTTCAAATTCATGCTAAAAATAGTTAAGTATTATTTTAATTTTTAAAGTATTCCTAAAAAGTGTCTAATCCGTCTTTTTAACCATAGTCGCATCTGCCCATAACCCAAGTTACGCAAATAATCACTCACTTGAAGGTGCTCAATTGGAGCGGGCGTCCCAGACTTCGCTCTCTGAACAATATCTTCCCAATCCTGCGCAAGAATTGCATAATCAGACTGAGAACGTGCCCAATCTTTGGCAGCGCGCCCAATCTTTTGCCTTAAGTCACGATCAATTAACAGCTTCACAATAGCTTCACCAAGTTTATTTGGGTCAGGTTTATCAACCAAGATTCCTGTTACTCCATCCTTGACTACCTCAGGCAATGATCCTCTTTTAGCACCCACCACAGGCACTCCGGATGCTTGAACCTCTACAGCGCTTCGACAATACGTCTCTAATGAATCATTCCAATTAGTATTAACCACTGCCACGCTAGCACCTTTAATGTCACTATATACCGATGCAAGGTTACGCGAACCCATGAGATCAATTCCATTAGTTTGGCATGTTTGAGGAGGATTTGAAAAAAAAATCGGATACCCCTTTTCTAGTTCCGCATCTAATATGCCTGTTTTGCCAAGCAGTGTATTAGGATCATGCATTGAAGCTGCTCCACAAACTCGAAGACGAGCATTTGGGATCTCTTTACGCACGTAATTCCATGCACTTAAAATATTATGGAATCCCTTTGTTCGGCGTGGTATTGATACAAATAGGACTGTGGGCTCTAAAAATTTCGAGCAATCAGCATTATCAATCAAATCCAGATCTACGCCGGAATATGAATACTCTATATGTTCAAAGCCCCGATAAATTCGATATAAATCACGGTGATACCGGCTAACGCAAACAATTCGAGCTAGTGATCCATTCCTTATCCGCTCAAGCCATTTGAAAGGGAATGGCACCCCTGCCCAATAAAGGCGGATCATATTCGGAAGGTATTCGACCTTTTGCCAGTTTTCATCTGATGGGGCATCGTTAATTACCAATATAGTCAGCTCTGTACTATTATGGAGTGTTCTGGATTCAAGGTTGCCGATTCCTGTTAATGCTGTAACACCATTCAAATTACCGGATATAACATTACCAATTAATTGAACGACATGACCACGCTTGGCAAGCCAAAACAAAATACGAAGTCGAGAGACAGATCCGCCATAACCATGCTGTCCAGTCCAAATTTCTTCCAGATTTATTGGTCCATGAATTTCATGATGCCAGAAAGTAATATTCATTTATTTAACCTCTCGATAATTTTCTATTTGTCTTATTATTGTAACACGGCATACCTCAATGTTTTTTAATGAGCCTTTTCCCAAAATTTATAAACATGCAAAGGATCGCCGTTCAGACCATAAATACGGATATTTCCAGTTTCCTTTGCATCAAGATCGGAACAAAAGCGATAATAGGGTTTAAATTGATTAACCCACCACTTTAACGGCTTCAACGTCATGTGATCAGGCGTCATAGCCGTATGGTTTATCAAATGGATCATATATTTGCTATTAAGGCGCGCCATTTCACTTACAGTTCTCTTAATATCTTTGAGTTGAATATGCTCCAACACATCAGTTGTGACTAAGCAATCGAAGTTATCGCTCGATTCAAATGGAATATCTGTCATTGAGCCCTGACGGATATATGCTTTTACTTCAGGTATCACAATGCGATCTAAGTCTGGAGAAATCTCGAAGCCCCAAGCATCCACTCCAAGCTTTCTGAAAGCCAAGACAGCCATCCCAGATGAACATCCTCCCACCAATAACTTTTTGATATCAGGTAGAGTCTGGATTATTGCTCTAGCATGTGCGAGCTTGATGATATCATCAGACTCCCAACTAATACTAGTTTCCTGTGATTCACCATACCCGGCCATTTGATGATATTGTGCAACATAAATTGCATCAATTTCACTTTGGGTTAAACGGTTTTTTCGCCAGGAAAAAAAATCGTATTGAATCTTTCGCATAAATGGAAGTAATCCTAGTTTGTCTAGTGTTTCCAAAATGATAGTTTTAAGATGATTCTGATTCATTGTCATAAAGAATTAAAAGATGATACTTATTTTTTAAATATTTTATGGTATCCGGTTAGTTATAAAAAAGTATAATCATTTTGAGAAAATTACTATTTCTCGATTGATCTATATACTATTGAATTGGTTTCCGTTCCTGATATAATATTAAAGATTGAACAATGATTAAAAGCGGTAATAGTCTGATAAAGTATAATGGTATATCATAAAAGAATCGCCTAAGGCGAGGCAAGTGCCAAGCAGTCCGAAATAAATAATCACACCTCCTCCCCCGAAAGATCTAAAACCCCATAGAATTCGCTGAAGTATTCCTACAAATAAAAAACCAAGTATTACGGCCAATAATCCACCTGCAAAGTACAAATATGTAACAGGACTCATGCCAACACTGTTATGAAAATCATGCATTAAAACAACTCTATTATACCAGATTCCAAGATCTCCCAATGGCTTTCCTGACCATATAAATCTTGGAACTATAGCATGAATTGGCGCAAGAAAAATATTGTTTAAAAATTGGGGACTTTCTGGTGGTAATTGACTCTTATCTGCGTATTCAATTCCAAATGAAGCAATCTCAGTCAAATTAAGCCGAGCAAGAAAGGGGGTCCACACTTGATATACAGAAGCAAAACTTACATCATTAGACTTTGCTCCTTGTACTAAGACGCCAGCAATTCCTCCTATACTGTTATCAGTATTCCCATAATACTGCTTTAATGCCCGATAAGGTTCTATTACAAGATATGCAACCACCATAAAGGTACAAGAGATTAATATCAGATTCAGTGGAATTCGCCGCCGCTCATTATAAAAAGCGAGACCTACAATTATAAATGGTAAAACAATGGCAAATTTAAAGCCTGACAAAAAACCAAAAACCACTTCAAAAATTAAAATTAGTACTAAAATAAACTGGTCTGAATTCGATGCCACTTTTTTATGAAAGACGCTTATAGCAATGCTTAACAAGGATAATTTTCCTAAACTTTCCAATAGAAATATGAACTGTGAACTATTATTGAATCCTGAAATGGTTTCCATAGAACTAGAATAACCATAAATTCCTTGAGAAACCTGATATAAACGAATTGCAAATACACATGCAATAAATGAAAATAAAACAGACTTCCGGATTTGAAAAGAAGAGGAGATAAGATTATTGAAAATATTAGAATGTATTAGTCTATTTTCAAGGTTTTTTGCAAAGAGACTATTATAACCTACCCACACATGGCAATAGCAGCAAAAATCACTAAAAACATCATTTTATTCATCCAAATTGTCACTTCTCTATCAACCAAAATCACATTTGAAACACCAAAATAGAGTGAGAAAAGTAATAACGAAGACAAGAATACAGGAGATAATAAATACCTGTCTGGACTATGTCGCTTCAAATTCAATACTTCAAAATACAGATAAATTAACAAAAGTAATGTGTAAAAAAATAAACCCAGGCCTTTTGTTATAAAATTTCCAGAAAGTGTAATATTTACAATTAGCGTTAAGCAAATCACAATTACTCTTAATGCAGTTGAACGTTTATTAACTTTCATTAATCAGGATACTTTATTCAATTTATAGTTATTATGTCAGAAAAGGTGAGGAACTAATCCCTATTGATATTTGATCGATTTGATTCCATCAGCATACGGGCTTTCGCAACTGTGGTATTGGCTTTGGCCCAAGCTATGCAGCCAGCCTGCAACTCTTCATATCTGGCAGGCGTTAGTAGTCGGATTTTTTCTAGTAGATCATCCACTGAGTGATATGAAATACAATTTTCCGTACCTAAACCATGCGGTGCACATTTCGTGGGTTTGAGATCCAGATCTCTAAAGCATGGAACACAGCCGTTTGCAGCCAGTTCATAATGTCGTAGACAATCCCAGCCAGCTCGTTTGGTTGTGATGCCAAATCGGGAAGTTTGCAGATCTCCGTAATATTCTGTTTCGCTTGTAAAGCGATATTTAGAGGAAGTTTCAGCAAAAAGTGCTGCAACTTCGGGATCAACAATATATGCAGCAAATTCTTTTGTTTTTTTTGATAAACTTTTGACGATATGACTTTCTGGAATAGAAAATGAAATTGTACGTAAATGTAGTCTTTTATAAAAAAGGTTACAAAGTACAAATGGTAGAAGGCGATAAGTGCGGTACTTGAGTGTTGTAGGTCCCCATTCACGCTTAAAATAGATAAACTGTTTATGTGCTTTGGGCAATAACCAGTATTCAGGTCGTCTCCACCAATGGCCAGCGTAAGGTGCAATGGATTGCGTGTCTTCTCCATCCAGAAGTATGGTCGTTTTAGGTTGCAACCATGGGAGCCAGTCTACAAAAATCGCATAACTTCTTTGTATGTTGCCAAAAATAACCAGATCAAAAATCCCAGAGCGAAGACTGTTCAAAATATCAAAACGATCTACATCAATGTCATCTAAAGTCTTATAAAGGGTAAATCCATGGCCCCTGACTTTTGAAAAACTTGCATCAGAACAGTTTTTATATAGAGGTTCACATTTAGGATAATCCACTACACTACTGCCATAAAGTGACCGCAGACCGTGCAATATTCCATCGGCAAGATAATCTTCCGAAGGACCAGTTATAAATAAAATTGAAGGTGCTTTGTTCACTTTAAAATCATTAATAAGAAAATATATAAACGAGCCATTGTGTACTACAATAGCTTTGTAGCAGCTTAAAGCAGCTTTATACTAGCATTTATCAACCTACGTCTTACTATCAAAGCCAATTTCCATGACCTTGCAGCTATAGCAAAACTTACATGCCGCATAATTTCTACTATTAAAAGTAAATAACGGCCATGATAATGGCGTAACCGTGCCTCCCAGAAAATGCGCTCAAGAGTACGTTGTTCTTCCCAAAAGGGCAGAGTAAACTCTCTTGGCACTATGTTTTTGCTCGGCAGGGAAATAAGAGGTTCATTAATATAGGCAACATAGTATCGTTCAGCAAGACGCATCCACATATCAACATCCGAAAAAAATCCGAATCGTTGATCAAAAAAGCCTACATCTTTATAAACTGAGCTTCGTGCCATCACTGTGCCAAATACAGGTGAACCAAACCGCCAGCGTTTAAAAAAAATACCTTCTAAGAGAATATGACCAAGAAAACATTCTGGTAGTGGCTCTCTATTGATTTTTCTTTTATTTCCATTAATGTCAAGTTCACAGTTTGCGTTGAATACAAATGCTGCCTGTGGATAAGCGTCTAAAGCTCTTGTCCACTTCTCTAAAAGGGTTGGATCGTATAAATCCCCATCGAAAAGATCTGCTATATATTCTCCTGATGCATCAGCAATACATGCATTTAGATTGCCGGTCATGCCTAAATTTCGTTCATTACGCCGGTATCTGATCCTCGAATCCTTCTTCGCGTACTCAAGACAAACTTGTAGCGTATTATCAGTGGAACAGTTATCGCTGATTATTAATTCAAAATCACGAAGAGATTGAGCGAGAATTGTATCTAACGTACTTGGAAGGTACTTGGCGCGGTTATAGGTAAGCAAACAAACAGATACTTTTGGCATAATCTTTATATTATCATTTTAAGCTTTTAAAAGTCAGGTTTATACCATCCTGAACATCAATTTTCGGCATCCATCCAGGTACAATCGACCCTTTTCCCCAGGGAATCATTACTTCCCGATCCCGATATGGCTTTTCTCCCCAATTGATATTAAGTTTAAAACTTGTCGCTTCTTCAAAAATAGCTGCCAATTCTTTAAGAGTATATAGTTTTTCTGCCTTTACAGCATAAACTGCACCATTGGAAATATCTGGATGATCGGTTTGAAGATGGTTTGCAAGCAATAAAAAAGCATCTACAATATCATCGATATATGAAATATCAATGAGTTGTTCACCTGCAGACATATCTAACGATTCACCACTTTTAGCAATCAGTTCCCATAAGTTAAATATTTTAGGTCTGGTATCATCTGGTCCATAAGTGTCGCAAAGCCGGAGTGTGGCGAATTTGATTTGATTCGTTTCTATATAATATTTGGCAATACTTTCGAATGCCTGTTTGGTTGCTGCATAAAGGTTTACCGGTGAGTAATCAGCATTTTGATAGTTCTGCCAAAAGGTACCTGTATTAATAAACCATTTTAACTTGGCTTGCGAAGCACATTCAAGAATATATGTACTAAACCTTACATTAGAATCAATTAGCTTTACTGCATCTTCAGGTTTATGTATGGTAAGATAAAGAGAAGCTAAATGAATTATTCCGTCAAAAGATTCCCTGATTAAGTATTCAGTATCCTTCGGAATGTTTGTTTCGTTTAGCTTGTAGGTAAAAACCGTATCATCAAAGGGAGATTGTTCTTCTCCAAACAAATTTATTGTTATCTCATGATCTTCCTCAACGAGCTTTTTAACCAAATGTTTGCCGATAAAACCTGTTGCTCCTGTAATAAATATCTTCATCACTCAAAATTAAAATTTGTATCCGCAAAATCCGGGAAACTTAAATCGCGCTCATTCATAATTGGGTTTACGATGCCCCAGTCCATTCCAAAAGAGTTGTATTTTATGCCTTTGTCGCAAGCATTGTTGTAGCATGAGGTTTGTAAATAGGTAACCATTGTATGGTCATCCAGACTAAAAAAACCATGTGCAATGCCAACCGGGATATAAATCAGGATAGGGTTTTCGGTATTTAATTCGATGAAGAAATGCTGCCCAAAAGTTGGGGACGATTTACGAATATCGAGTACCACATCTATGATAGAACCCTGATTCACATAAACTAATTTCGTATGCTCGGCCGGAGGGATCTGAAAATGCATGCCACGGATAACGTTTTTATGAGAAATGGAATAATAGCTTTCTTTGAAGTTGGTTTTCAATCCGTTTTCAGCAAAGAAATCTTCGTTAAAAACTTTAATAAAACTGCCACGGTTGTCTTTGAATTCCTTTAAGTGAATGAGTTTAAGTCCGGGGATTGGGGTATTTTCTATGTACATATTTCACGAATTTTGACGAATTACACTGATTATTCCCAATCGTCGGTTAGCACATTTTGTTGAGGGACATCTTTAGTAATCAATGCTTGTTTAAAGGCTTTGATCATAGCTGGTGGGCCAGAGATAAAGTAGTTCGAATGAATGCCGTTGTCAAGGAAAATTTCCTCTATGTCTATAACACCATCAGTTTCTTCAATGAATGATTTCACGAATGAAGACGAATTACATTCATCCGAATTGCACGAATTATTACGAATTTCACGGATTTGGTTCATCCTGCCAAGTTCTTCGTGGTAAATGTGATGATCTTTTGAACGAAACCCGAGATAGACGCGTGGGTTGATGTATTCGTTGAATGATTCGTGGGTGAAAAGGGAGAGGAAAGGGGTAATGCCTGTTCCTCCGGCAATGAATACGGTGTTTGTTTTGTTGTGTGGCTGTGTAAACAGGTCGCCATAGGGTAGTTTGAGCCATATTTCGGAGCCAACCTTTAGTTGTTCTCCCATTTGTTTGGTAAACTGACCTTTTACCGCGTATGTTATTTTTATTGTTTTTTCATCGGGGCTGCTCTGCATCGAAAAGCATCGGGAGTCGGGCCATTGGCTTGTACCATCGTAATCTTTATCGATGGCAATGTGAAGAAATTGACCGGGATGATATTTGTATTTCCCGCTTAAGGAAGCGAACTCGAGGGTATAAATACCTTCTAAAGGGTTAATTATTGAGATAAGCTCTGATTTATATTTTTTTTGTAACATACGAATTGTACAAATTTTTACGAATTACACGAACGTGCTAATTGACAATTCGTTTATAGGTTAAGGATGGAGCGCCAAAATTTACTAAAATACCTAATTTGAATTGGGTTGCTGTTACGTTGTTCACTGTTTGAAGGTGATCGGCCTCGATTAGAAATTTGGTGGCTTTCAGTTCAATAATTATCGCATTAAAACAGACAAAATCAGCAATGAAATATTTTTTCAACGGCTGATCATCATAAAAAACTGGCAACTTTTTTTCTCGTTCGTATGGGATGCTCACTTTTTTAAATTCCAATTCAAGGGCTTCTGAATAAACACTTTCAAGAAAACCTGAGCCAAGTTTTTTGTGGACTTCCATGCAAGCCCCGATGATCTTGTAACTTTCCTCTCTGTAGAGAATTTCAGTCATACCACTTCGTGAAATTCGTCTTAATTCGTAAAATCTGATAAGAACGAAGTGAGTACCTTTTCTGAATAATCAAACATCTCCTTCGTTAACCCGGGGTAGGTCCCCAAGAAAAAAGTGTTGTTCATGATGTAATCGGTGTTATTCAAGTGTTCAGCAATACGCCAATGTCGATTCATAAAGCCGGGCTGTTTGGTCATATTACCTGCAAAGAGATTTCGGGTTTCAATGAGGTTGTCGTTCAGGTGCCGTGCGATTTCATCCCGAGTGAAAGGTGTTCCTTCTTTCAGAGTTACAATAAATGCAAACCATGCCGGATCAGCACCTTCAGTTGCTTGTGCCAGGATGAAATATTCGGGGTACTTCGAAAAGATTCGAGTCCATTCTTTGAAGTTTGCTTTTCTACGGTCGCAGAATTCAGGAAGCTTATCAATCTGGGCTGCACCGATAGCGGCTTGAATGTCGGTCATCTTCAGGTTATAGCCGATTTCGGAATATACGTATTTGTGGTCGAAACCCAAAGGCAGATTCCCGAAATGCTGAGAGAAACGTTTACCACAGGTGTTGTTCTCACCACCGGCACAATAACAATCGCGACCCCAGTCGCGGAAGGCACGAACCAGTTGAGCCAATTGAGGATCGTTGGTACAGATTGCCCCGCCTTCACCAGTTGTGATGTGGTGGGCAGGGTAAAAAGAGATGGTTGAAAGATGACCAAAAGTGCCTGTTTTCTTTCCTTTATAAGCACTTCCAAATGCATCGCAATTGTCTTCAATAACCCACAGATTATATTCATTGGCCAATTGCATCACAGCATCGAGGTTAAAAGGATTGCCTAACGTGTGTGCAATAAAAATACATCCGGTTTTTGGAGTGATGGCTTTGCGCATCATTTCAACATCAATATTGTAAGTTGGAATTTCAACATCTACAAATACCGGAATTAAACCATACTGAATGATAGGCGTAACAGTAGCGGGGAAACCTGCGGCTACAGAAATTACTTCATCACCAGGCTTAAGCCTTTTTTCGCCCAGTTTTTCAGAAGTCAAGGCTGAGAAAGCAAGCAGATTAGCCGAAGATCCTGAGTTGGCGAGCAGTACATGCTCTATGCCAAGAAATTCGGCTATTTTTTCAGCAAATTCTTCAGAGAATCTGCCTTCTGTCAGCCAAAAATCAAGGGAAGCTTCTACCGCATTAACCAATTCCTGATGATCAAATACCCTTCCGGCATAATTTACCTTTGATTTACCCGGGACGAATTCTTTTTCGGAAAATCTTGCCTGATAATATTCTACGGTTTTGGTGACTATCTCTTTTCTTAGTTGTTTAAAATCTGTCATTTTTTTATTTCACGAATTATGACGAATTATACGAAGGAATCCTTTAGTTGTTGCACTTTTTTTTTATTACTTTATGAAGTTATTTATAAAACTCATCAATTTGTTTCTCAGAAACACTTCTTACATCTTCTCCATTTAACCAGGCTTTGTTCCAGTCGACGATGGATCTGAGGGTGGTTTCGATATCCCATTTTGGAATCCATCCAAGTTCAGCTTTCGCTTTTGAACAGTCCAATTTCAGATAACTTGCTTCATGTGGTTGAGGAGTACTGTCTAATTCATAGGCAGCGCCATTACTCCAAAGTTCACATATTTTATGGGTAATCCATTCTACATTTTTAGCGTCACTGTCATCAGCTCCGAAATTCCAACCTTCTGCAAAAGCAGGTCCGGCCGTATAGAGCTTTTCGCACAATGCAAGGTAACCGGATAAAGGTTCCAGTACATGTTGCCAGGGTCGAATGGCATAAGGACTCCGGATTTTTACTTTCTCCCCACGCATTATTGCACGGATAAAATCCGGTATAAGCCGGTCGTCGGCCCAGTCGCCCCCACCTATAACATTACCGGCACGTGCAGAAGCTAAAGCAACACCATGATTCTTATATTCTTTAGGATTAAAAAAAGAACTTCTGAAAGAGGCTGTTACCAGTTCAGAGCAACCTTTGCTGTTCGAGTAGGGGTCATAACCGCCCATTGGCTCATTCTCACGGTATCCCCAATGCCATTCCTTGTTTTCGTAACATTTATCAGTGGTAACATTGAGAATTGCCTTCACACTGCCCACCTGCCTGGCAGCATCAAGCAGATTCACTGTTCCCATCACATTAATTTCATAAGTTTCGCGTGGATTCTTGTAAGATTCCCTTACAATTGCCTGGGCGGCCATGTGGATGATAACCTCAGGCTGTACTTCTTTGAGTGTTTTTAGTAACAAATTGTAATCCCTGATATCTCCGATAGTAGAAGAAACAAGTTGGTCAACTTGTGCCAGTTCGTATAAACTTGGGGTTGTATGAGGCTTTAATGCATAGCCATACACATCAGCTCCTAATTTATGGAGTAAAAGGCAAAGCCAAGAGCCTTTGAAACCAGTATGGCCGGTTACCAGTACCTTTCGTCCTTTGTATATATTGCTGTATAAATTATCTTTCATTATAACTATTCGTTTAATTCGTTCAAATTTGTGTAATTCGCGACATTACCATTTGATCCATGGTGCTTTATTTTTTTCAATTAACTCTTCCATTTGACTTTTGTCACGTTGATTGTCCATTGGCTTCCAAAAACCATGATGTTTATAGGTATATAGCTGATTATCCTTTGCAAGATTCTCAAGCGGATCTATCTCAAATATTGTTTTGTCTCCCTCTATGTAATCAAAGACCTCAGGCTGACAAACAAAAAAACCGCCGTTTATCCAGGATCCGTCGCCTTTAGGTTTCTCCTGAAAACTTTTAACTTTAAGTGATTCATCTATTTCAAGAGCACCAAAACGGCCTTCCGGCAGCACAGATGTCATGGTTATGAATTTCCCGTGATTCATATGGAATTCAACAAGTTGATTTATATCAACATCGCCAACCCCATCACCATAAGTTAGCATAAAAGGTTCATTACCCACATATTCTTGTGCTCGTTTTATACGCCCACCTGTCATGGTATCCAATCCTGTATCTATGAGAGTTACCTTCCAGGGTTCTGCATAATTATTGTGGTGCGTTATCGTATTAGAGGTCATATCAATAGTCATGTCAGCCATGTGCAGGAAATAATGCGCGAAATATTCCTTGATCATGTATCCTTTATATCCGCAAAGAATGACAAATTCATTAAACCCATATGAGGAGTATATTTTCATGATATGCCACAAGATGGGTTTACCACCTATTTCAACCATAGGTTTTGGCTTAAGGGCTGTTTCTTCGGATAGGCGGGAGCCAAGGCCGCCGGCTAAGATTAGAACTTTCATGAGGTTATAAGTAAAAAGGTAAAAGTAAAAAGAAAAGGTGGTTATTAAGTAGTATGATGACTGTTGGCTTTTATTGAACTAAAAGTTAACATCGCTATTCACCAGTCACTCCCCACACCACTTTATCCACAATCCTGGTGTAGCTCTGGATGATCTTTACAACCTTTACCGATACATTGGCATCGTTGTAATCAGGGATAGCCGCGAATAGTGACTAGGTGATTTCAGCCCCCTCCCTGGCCCTCCCCTGTTCCTCGCGTACGCGGGGACATGCGGGGGAGGGGAACGTTAGAGCTGTTAGATTTGCTAAATTCTCAATTTCCCAATCCTTATAACTTTTCAATTTTTCCTTTCACCTTTTCACTGTTTCACTGTATCACTATTCCACATCATTGAGTCTTAAGAACTCTTTTCCTGATCCACAGTGCAAATAATGGATCAGAAAGAATATACCGCTCATCACTATTTTTAATAATGAGTCCTGTCCCTTTCAGAACTTTCAGGGTTCGGGAAACATTGATGCTTTTATAATCAATCCTGGAATAAAGAGAACTGGCGTCTTCTGCTATTTTCAGGACGACCAGGCGATGCTCCCGTCTTTTAGATGTTTCTTCCCAAAGTTTTTCCAGGTAGTTTCGTTCATGCAAAAGCAATTCTTCCAGGATCGTATCCAGATCAAGTTTAAATGATAAAGGTGATAGCTGGTGCTTGATATAAATTTGTTGAAGGATTAGCTGGGTATAGTAAGGATGACCATTCGAAAAATCCAGAATGGAATTTATAAATTGATCCGTCACACTAATATTCAATTCATGAAACGTCCGTTCAAGATATTTACGAAAATCTTCTTTATGGATAAATCCAATTTCAATAATTCTTGCAAGCCGGTAAAAAGGTGAATTCTTTTTCAGGAAAAGGGAATCCATCATCGATTCTGAGCTGCCGGAGAAGATAAAGGCTGTATTTTTCTGTAGTTGAATTTTCGAACGGAACAATTTTACGATACGGTCACCATCCAATTTGCTGATATCACCGAATTCATCCAATCCACAAAAAATTTGCTTTTGATATTTATGACTGTATGATTCAATGAAATCGATGCTTTCAGATAGCAGTTCCCAATCATCGGTTTCAGGAGAGGCATAACTTAGGACAAACTCGAATTCCTCAACTACTTGTTTCAATTCAATATTTTTAAGGACCTGGCCGATATTTTTGCCAAACTTACGGAAGACCTTATCTAGCTTTTTATTCGCCAGAACAGTTGCCGTGATTTGCTCTGATAATTGTCTGAGATCAGGAACCGCAAAAAGATCGACATAAGTTGTAAAATGATGATCTTTTTTTAATCTATCAAGAACTTCAAGTACAATCGAAGTCTTCCCAAAACGCCTGGGCGCAATCAGGACAATACTTTGCCCCTGCCGGAGCAAAGTCATTATCAAATCGATCTCCTTTTCTCTGCCGATCAGGTCCTTACCAGTAACCGGTTTGCCTGCCTGAAGTTTCATAGTATCAAAGATAATACAAAAAGTGTCTCATACGACATTTGTACTATTATAAAACCACAGATTATTACTTTCTCTTTCCATACCGTTCCACTGTTCCACTTTCCAGAGGTGACTGGGTGAAAAGGTGACTAAGTGACTAGGTGACATGGTGACTAATTGAATAAATTACCAAGTTACCCTGTTACCTTGTTACTCAGTTACCTAGTTACCATGAGACTGGGTGACCGGAAGAAAAGGTGACTAAGTGACTAGGTGACATGGTGACTAATTGAATAAATTACCAAGTTACCCTGTTACCTTGTTACTCAGTTACCTAGTTACCATGAGACTGGGTGACCGGGTGACTCAGTGACTCAGTGACTCAGTGACTAGGTGACTGTTTTTGAGATTCTTTAAGGGATCGTAATAAACCGGAAAGTTGTCCTCCTATAATTTTCATTTCATTTTCAAAATCTTTAAATGTTTCTTCTGGCAAAAATGAA
>JALNZD010000049.1 GCA_023229505.1 Bacteroidales bacterium
CTTCGGATTCCCGGTCGCCCGGGACACCCTTGCTTTCGGCTATAAGATTCCGGCCATTACGGCTCTTTTTGGACTTGGAGGCGTTTACCCCCGCACCATTGAGATTTACTACATGCCCGGCACACCACTACTTTATCTGCTACGCAGAATTCGCCGTAGACGATCTGGTAGTGTAAAAGCCACGGTACAACTTAAACAAAGAATACCTCGTAGAGGTTTAACTTACCATGGGTTTGTGAGTTTACTTAGTTATTTTACCGGATAGTAGTGTTCTTAGCTTTATAATTTACACATTAAACCTCTGGAATCGGTTTGCTTATTGCATTATAATTGCATCAATTGCCTCAGAAAAAATGAAATTAATCGAATTTTAGTTAATTTTGGATTACCCTATGAAAGATAATCAATGCATAAAAGTCAACCACCAGGTGCTCGTTTGGGCAAGGGAATCGCTTGCCATAACCCGAAACCAGGCATCTGAAAAAACGGAAATATCTCCTAAAAGATTAGCCCAGTTAGAAGAAGGTGATAAGCCTCCATCAATTGATGAGTTGAAAGAATTTTCAAAGACATATAAAAGAACCATTGCAACACTTTTATTGTCAAATCCTCCTGCAGAAAAATCATTACCTAAGGATAGAAGAACCGTTGACTCTGCAGAATTGGACAATTTCCATGAAAAAACCATTATGGCAGTTCGTAAAGCCCGTGCATTAGCTCTATCATTCATTGAATTGAAGCAGGAAATGAGTATTGAAATCCCATCTTTTAAATTTCCGGCTTCAATGAGTGAAGACGCAAAGCAAGTTGCTTCCAGGCTGCGTCAGGAGTGGAAATTAGCTGAGATTAAGGAAATAAAAAACATCAATGATGCTTTAATGGCATATATTGAAAAAGTTGAATCACTTGGAGTCATTATTTTTCAATTAAGTTTAACCCAGGATAAATTAAGAGGCTTTTCGATTACTAATGAAGTAGCGCCAATTATAGGGATTAAAGGAGGTGGCGAACCGCCAACGGCTAAAATATTTACACTTTTTCATGAAGTTGGTCACATTCTTTTAAACGAGGGAGGACTCTGCGATTTATCGGAAAAAACCAATCTCCAAATTGAAAAGTGGTGTAATGCCTTTGCAGCTGAAATGCTTATCCCTACTGCTGAACTTATAAAAATGAATTTGGTATTGGAGCAGCAACAAAGAGGTGAAAAAGTTTGGATGAAGAATACTTTAATTGAATTAGGTAATCATTTCCACGTTGGACCTTTGGCTATTTTGAGAAGTTTATTGGAAAATAATCTTACAACTCCCTCTTTTTACCAGGAAAAGCACCAGGCATGGAACAAACCGACCTTCGCTAGATCAAAAAATCCGGAAGGAAGAAATCCGGCCAAAGATACTATCAAAGAAAAAGGCAGAACTTACATTTCGTTGGCGTTTTCTGCATTTGATAAGAATAGAATTGATCTTAAAGACCTATCAGATTATTTAGGTGTCAAATTGTCTTATATCCCCAAAACACGTCAATTATTGAATTCCTATTAATGGAAATTGATTTCAGCCAGGGACATACCGTTTACTTAATTGATACAAGTGGTTTGATAAAGCTTGAATCTACTTTTAAGCCTGAAAATCCGGTCTATGCAGCAGTATGGGAAGAAATTGAAGATTTGATCAAACAAGGGTTTTTCAAAACGATTGATTTTGTGGAAATTGAAATTAATGAATATGAAGGAAAAGAAGAGTTTCTGAAAAAGTGGGTTAAAAAATGGAAAAGAATTTTTGTCGTTGAAACTGACGTGGAATCGTTTAATGCTGCAATCCCAATATGTGACCAGGAATATCAAACCGGATTTTTTAATGCAAAAAAGCAAGCTGAAGGAAAAGAGGAGGCTGATGCATATCTTATAGGATATTGCATAGCTCATAATTGTGTTTTAATTACAAATGAAGGAAAAGATAAGTCAAATAAAATTCCTGCAGTGGCTAATAAAAATGGGGTCAAGTGTATTGATGTTGATGAGTTTTTAATGGAAAGAGGTCTAAAAATGGAACGTAAAAAGAAATAAGTCAACATATCTTACAAGTAATTGCCAAAGCCCCACAAGTTGGCAGTTCCCAGTTCGCAGTTTCTGTTTCGCCGACCACCGACCGCCGACCGCTGACCGCCGACTGGGAACTGCGAACTGCGAACTGAAAAATGCTATATCTGTCAGTAAACTAATCCTCCCTCCAAATGAAGCACTTTACTTTCCGCCTTACCATCCTATTCATTCTGCTGTCATTCTTCGCAGCCGGCCAATCCGACACGATCAGCAAGCCGGTAAAAAAGGAAAAGATCAAAAAAGGCTGGACTTTCGGCGCATTGCCGGTCGTGGCCTATGATTCCGATATGGGCTTCCAGTATGGCGCCCTGGCCCAGTTCTTTGATTATGGGGATGGTACCATTTACCCGGAATACCGCCATACATTTTATGTAAAAGTGAGCCGTTTCACGAAAGGTTCAGGAGTCAACCAGCTTTTCTATGATTCCAAATACCTGATCCCGGGCCACATCCGCATAACGGCTGACTTGGATTACCTAACCGAGCGGGCACTTGACTTTTACGGTATTAATGGCTACGAAGCCAATTACGAACCAGGCGTAACAGACAAGGAATCGGATGAAAGACAGCCACCGTTGACATTGAAAGGATGAACAAAGGCAAAAAAGAGAGTAAACAATTGCCCGACAGTACGAGTCTTCTTTATGATAAGTATGTGGAATATGGCCTGATCAGTGAGGAGGAGAAGGAAGGCGGAAGCCACCTCATTGATAATAATGATCAATTATTGCAGTCTGCCTGCTTAAATTTTTAAAATTAGTAAGAAAATATTCTTTAACTATTTTAAATCAAAGACGCTAAGATTTTGATAATCTCCTATTTTGTGTTTTAAATAAGGTAATAAATAATCTTGTTTATTTAAAACGGAATCAATAATCAAAAATTGAACATCATTATTCATGTAGTAATTCATTCTTTGGTCAAACGTCATATCTGCATAGCCAAAACCTGAAAAACCTTTTTGATCCATAAAATATAATGAAATATTTATACTGCGATCAGGCAGGCTTAAAACCTTATCTGTTCGTTCTATTCCCAAACTTCTAAGATATGGCGTTATCGTTTCATATGCTTTCAAATGATTAGCATAATCCCAATGATACCAAGCCCAATAATCTACAGCATTTTTATCGACTACAAAGTTGGTTTTGACAATCCAATCACTTGTTGAATATTTCATCCTATTTATAACAGCTGTTTCATAAATTAAAAGTAAAACAGCACAAAATACAAATATCTTTAACGGTAACATCTTAAAAATTCTACTATAATTTCTTTTCAGCATTTCAAGCATAGCGATAAAGGGAAGCGGAATAAAAATCAAAAGATTTGTGAGATAATAATCATGAACTGTAAAGGCTTTATAGAAAAGAAGTATATATGATACTACACCCAAAAAAACTAAAACATTAATAAAAAATAAACATTTATTCATCTTTCGATAAAAGAAAAATAAAGTAATAAAAAGCGACAAAGTCAAGTAAAGTGCTTTTTTGTCGAAATAAGCAGGAACCAAGTCATTTATAAAACTTGACCAGATGCTTTTTCTCGTAATCAAATCTATATCCCAGATTGGATATAGGCCAGTTAAAAAAATCCCGCTTATATTCTTTTGATTGTAATGAATTGCATAACTATACCAGACAAATAATACAAATAACACAATTAAATAGGGTATAAGGTTATACCAGCGATATAACTGACCTTTTTCTTTTTTAGAGAAAAGAACTAAATAAATATGTATTGATAGAATGGCAATAAAAATAATTAAGGAACTTATTTTTATTAACCCGCCCAAAAGGAAAAATAGAAAAGACAAATAGTACCAACCTTTTTTTTGTTGATTAAGTCCTTTCCACAAAAAAAAGCTGCCTGTCAGAACAAAGCCAAATGCTGGAGCATCTGCTGTGAAATTATTGGAATAATAAACTAAAATGGGTGAAGTGAAAACCAGAAATGTGATTATAAATGACCAAAAAGAATCTGAAATTATAATTTGAATAAGCTTATAAAGACAGAAGAGTCCTGAAAAAACAATCAAAATATTTATCAACCTGAAAATAAATTCATGATATCCAAAAACTTTCCAAAGTTGTGCTACAGAGTAATAAATTAAAGGGCATTCACTAACTGTCTTACCATCTTTTTCGCCGACCCAGTGAATAGCTGGTTCCAAAAAATTTCTATTTTCCATGTAATAATTCATCGTGATCGACAAACAATCAGCCTGCCTCCAGAGATGGGTAGAATAAGGCCGATGTGTTAGTATGTTGTGGTAGTTATATAAAAGAGATATTGACAATAAGAGAATCACAAAAAAAATGTCGGCTTTATTTTTTTCTAAAAAATTTCTCATAAACGTTTTATTGTTACTGTTTAGAATTTTTTTTATCTTTTCTCCTTTATACGATAAATTGTCGACGGTAAATTTTATCTTTTTCATATTTCAGGATTAAAATTAGTCTTTTTTGTCTATTTTAATCGGTAGGATTTTTGGGATACTTACACCTAAGTAATTTTTAATATCAACGGAATCAGATTCAAGAAAGCTGATATTATCAATACCAATTCCGGGCTTAACAATAATTCTGTTATCAGGCTCCTGACAATTAGTCGATAAAAATCCAATAAAACAAAAACCTATCAAAATCCAAAATTTCATATCCATTACAGGGAATTTTTTCTAGTCGTACATTGCTCTTTTACACTACTTTATCTGCTACTCAGAATTCGCCGAAGGCGATCTGGTAGTGTAAAAGCCACGGTACGTATTCCTATCGCATTACCAAAGCTCCACAAGCCAACACAGACAGACAAAAATAAGTTGACAGTTGACAGTAGGCAGTCGGCGAACTGCGAACTGCGAACTGAAAAACCTTATATTTGTCAGTAAACTAATCCCGGACCAAATGAACTACCTATCCATCCGCCTTACTATCCTTCTCCTTCTGATGTCGTTCTTCGCCGCCGCTCAGTCCGACACCATCAACAAGCCGGTTAAAAAGGAAAAAATCAAAAAAGGCTGGACTTTCGGCGCATTGCCGGTCGTGGCCTATGATTCCGATATGGGTTTTCAGTATGGCGCCCTGGCCCAGTTCTTTGATTATGGAGATGGAACCATTTACCCGGAATACCGCCATACATTTTATGTAGAAGTGAGCCGTTTCACCAAAGGTTCAGGGGTCAACCAGCTTTTCTATGATTCCAAATACCTGATCCCGGGCCACATCCGCATAACGGCTGATTTGGATTACCTCACCGAACGTGCCCTCGATTTTTATGGTTTTAACGGTTACGAAGCCAATTATGAGCAAGGTGTAACAGACAAAGAATCGGATGAATACATCTCCCGTGTTTATTATAAGCACGAAAGAATGATGCTCCGTGCCATGGCCGATTTCCAGGGAAGGATCATCGGCGAAAAATTCCGCTGGCTGGCCGGGTTGAACTATTTCAATATAAAGACAGCCACTGTTGACATTGAAAGGATGAACAAAGGCAAAAAAGAGAGTAAACAATTGCCCGATACGAGCCTTCTTTATGATGAATATGTGAAATATGGCCTGATCAGCGAGGAGGAGAAGGAAGGCGGAAGCCACCTCATCCTGAAACTGGGGCTTATTTATGATACAAGGGACAATGAAGCAGCCCCGAATAAAGGTATCTGGTCGGAATTACTGCTGATGGTGGCGCCTGAGTTCATGAGCAATACCTCCAGCGGGTTTACCATGCTTGCGGCAACGCATCGCCAGTTCTTCACCCTGGCTCCAAAAAAGCTGGTTCTGGCTTACCGTCTGAGTTACCAGGGGACGATAATGGGAAGAACGCCATTTTATATGCTGCCATACCTGTTCAGTTCCTTTGCACTGACTACCAAACCGGATGGACTGGGCGGCTCGCGGACCGTCCGGGGCGTCCTCAGAAACCGTGTGGTTGGAGATGGAACAGTTAATGGAAATATTGAATTGCGCTGGAAATTCTGGAAAACTTATCTTTTCAAGCAAAACTTCTATTTAGGGCTGACCGGTTTCTTTGATGCCGGTATGGTAGTCCAGGATCGCTTTGTCGATCAGGATGTGACAGATAATAAAACATTCTATTTCGACACTCAGCATGACCGTCCGCATTTCGGTACCGGTCTTGGACTAAGGGCCGCTTTGAACGAGAATTTCATCATCGCTGTTGATTACGGTTTTGCCCTGGATAAAAGAGACGGGACCAGCGGGTTGTACATCGGGATCAGTAATGTTTTCTAGTATAATGCGTTAAAAAAATTTTGCATACCTTTGCAGCCCTTGTTTAATTCAAAAATCAAACTAAATCTATTTGAAAATGAAAAGTAAAATAATCCTCGCGTCAGTTTTAATGCTAAGCATGGGATTAAGCTCATTCGCTCAGACATTAAATGAAGTGATTGAAACTTACAATAAAGCTGGGGCATATTTCAATGAAGGAAAATATGCTGATGCACTCAAAACCTACGAGCAAACCTTAAAGATTTGCACTCAAGTTGGAGATTCTGCTTTAGAATTTCAGATTAAAGTTGAGCAAACCATCCCACTAACTTATTACAATATAGGCAAGGGGTTTTTTGATGCAAAAAATTATAAGGAGGCTATAACGAATTTCGAATTATCAATAAAATTTGCCGATAAAGTTGGGGACACTAAAACTACAGATAAATCACGCGCTTATTTAGCTGGAATATATATTTCATTCGGAAATAATGATTACAAAAACGATACGCTCGATGCGGCCATTGAAAAATTCAACATAGCGCTTTCCTATAAACCCGGGTATTATAAAGCTTATTACGGTTTAGGGCTGGTGTATAAAAAGCAGGAAAACCTTCCTTTGATGAAGGAATCACTGGATAAAGCAATATCAATGGCAGGAGATGATGCAAAAACGATTGGCAACGCCAAAGATGCGATGACTTCAGCTTACCAGAAAGCAGGTGCAGTTGCCCTTCAGGCAAGTAAGTACAGCGTTGCAGTGGAAAATCTCCTGGCCTCCCAGGTATATAACAATACGGAACCAAGAACTTATTTCTACCTGGCTATTGCCTATAATGGCCTCTCCAAATGGGATGATGCCATTGCAGCAGCTAACAAGGCCCTTGAGCTTCAGACCGAAGATAAATCCGATATTTATTTTGAACTGGGGAACGCCAATGAAAAGAAGGGCGATGCTGCTGCTGCCTGCGATAATTACAAAAAAGTTACTGCCGGAAATAATGTGGCTGCTGCGAAATACCAGATTGAGCAGGTGCTGAAATGCAAGTAATAATAATGTTAAATTTTGAATTTTATTCAGTTACAATAAGCTTCCTGGTATCAATCCCCTGCTCCGTAATCAATTTCACCAGGTAAATCCCTGCTTTTACTTCATTCCCGGATCTGTCTTTCCGGTTCCATACCAATTCATGCTTCCCTGAGGAAAATGTTTGGTCGGCAAGGACCATTATCATTTGTCCCTGTAAGGTATAAACGATCAGGCTGGTTTTTAACAGCTGATCAAGGCTGAATGAAATACAGGTCATGCTGTTAAACGGATTGGGTATTATAGAAACAATCATAGATAATGAAGACTGAGGGGTTGGGTCATTAATTGAGGTGATCAGGTCGCTGTCGACTTTGAGGATAACTTTGTGATGGCCATTTTCCGTGAAAATATCCAGCGTATCCACTACAAGTTCTCCTAAATAGCTATCAACAATCATATTAATCTTAACATTTAAGGGAAGCACCTCGTTAACAGTCATGGTATATGGAAGTTCGATGATCCAGGGATCGATAGACCATGGAAAAGGATAACCTTCGTGTTCTATTTCTATATCATTGATAACCAGGTCTCCATCGGTATAATTATAGATATTGAAGGTTTTTCCTTCGATGATTTCATATTCTGTTAAATATACGATGGTATCCGGAGCAATGATAGCATCATCGGCGTACCCGACTGTAAAAACATGGGGATCAGCGGCACCAATATAAGGATGATTTTTCTTTCTGCCTGAAAAATCAGCAGCATGGAGGTAATAAGAAACCTGGCTGCCAGGGTTCGCAAAAGGAATAGTGGCTTTATATTGGTAGCCATTCATGTTGTGAAGGGGAACTGCCTGGAAATTGCCATCATTTACTTTATAATAACAAAGCAGGGAATCGGAAATAACACCCATCCCCGTGTAGGGTATGATATCGGCAGATAAATCCCATTCAAACTGGAAATCCTTATTTCCAAGCAAAGGCATATGGTTGACATATAACATGCCCACATCGGCGATGCCTTTGGCGCGGCAATGGAGCGCGTCGGTAGTTTCCCAGGTATCATGCATGATCCCGACAACCTCGTAACCGGGCATGGCCTCTCCATAAACCTGGAGGGCTTCATCGTCCCATTGGCTGCCGGTGATGGGGACGAATACTTTTTTATTTAAGATCAGTGAATTAGTATAGGGTGTGTAAGGATAAGTACCGGGGGTATAGATCCGGTAAACCTGATAATGATTGCCGTAAGAAGAAGTCTGTAATGCGAAATAATTGGCGACAAACTCAAAATCATTATACCGGTAATCGGACTGCGGCACCTGTCCGATGAGTACCTTATCCACATCGAGGAATTTTCCCCAGCAATCGATATGCTCAATATAATCATCCAGGGGATCCGGTAACACATGGTATTTCCTGATCCCTAAATAATCCCAAACCATTGTGTCTATCTCCTGGTGGGTCATCAACGGGTTTTCTGTCCAGACAAGTTGGGTTGAAGCTCCTATCCCCATTCCGTCATCCATCCAGTTGCCGCCCGTATGTATCAGGTCCATGCCATAAAGCGGGATACCCATTTGCTGGGCCAATACTACAGGGATATTATCGTCATTTGGCCTGGGCCGGTTATAGGGAAAGTCGGAAATTCCTACATCATAGCTTGCGTCTACCACGAACCATGGACCGTAATCCCTTGTCCAGTAAGAATCTGTTGGGGCGAGAAGCCACTCGCAGTTTGCAATGTTTACTCCTGCCGCCTGGTACTGCGTCAAAACCTGCTGCTGTTGCGACGCGTTGGCAACGATAGTTTTCACCTTGCAATCTTCTGCCATTTCTATGATCAGGCTCATCGGAATGCCGAAAGGATAACAGATCAGAACGCTTTGCATTTCCTCGAATTCGGCAACTATACGGACAGGGGGAGCGGGAGGGTTTGTAGGTGTAAAGTCTTTTCCGATCTCGTGTTTTCTGAGCTCTTCTTCCGGCGACATTGCATGTGTCAGCCGTGGGTTCAGGTCCTGTGAACGCAAAGCAGAGAATAAAAGCAGGAAGGTTAAACTGAGCAGGGTAAATAATTTTTTCATAGTCAAATCTTGTTCATTTCAACAAAATTAGAAATAAATAGCCATTTGGTGTGGTAACAATTCACTCTTTATTTTGTACCTTTGAATTTCAATTTGAAAATTCAATGTTATGAATGCATTTATATTGCTTGGTGTGGTTGGACCTTGGCAGATCATTCTTATCATCGTGGTCGTTTTGTTACTTTTTGGCGGGAAAAAAATACCTGAATTGATGAAAGGTATTGGCCAGGGGGCCAGGGAATTTAAGAAAGGTCTCAGCGGAGAGAATGAAGAAGAGAAAAGTAAAGATGATGTGACAAAGAAAGAATAAGACGATTGTATCACGCCGGTTATCATCCTTGTCCTGAACTGTTATTAAGATAATCATGTATTGACCTGGCGGCTTTCCGGCCGGCTCCCATAGCAAGAATTACTGTAGCTGCTCCGGTGACGATATCGCCACCTGCCCAGACCCGATCGATGGAGGTTTTTCCGGTTTCTTCATCAACGACGATTGTCCCTTTTTTACTAACCTCAAGCTCAGCTGTTGTTGCAGGTATTATAGGATTCGGACTGTTCCCTATTGCAACGATGCAGGCATCCATCGGTATCCTGAATTCGGAACCCTGGATGCGGATCGGCTTTCTTCTTCCGGATTGGTCGGGTTCGCCGAGTTCCATCTTCGAACATTCGATCTCGCTCAACCAGCCGTTCTCGTCACCAATTAGTTTCTCAGGAAGTGTAAGGAAATTAAAGATGACTCCTTCTTCCACGGCATTCTCATATTCTTCGCGCCGTGCCGGTAATTCGGACTCTGAACGGCGGTAAACGATATACGACTGTTCTGCGCCAAGGCGCAAAGCTGTGCGGGCACAATCCATAGCCACATTGCCCCCACCCACGACGGCTACCCTTTTATGCCTCTTCACCGGGGTATATGTTTTAGGATATTGAAATCCCCGCATCAGGTTAACACGTGTCAGATACTCATTGGCCGAGTAAACGCCGTTCAGGTTCTCTCCGGGTATCTCCATGAACCATGGCAGGCCAGCGCCTGTACCGATGAATATGGCATCATATTCTGCCAGCAGTTTTTTCAGTGCCCGGGTCTTGCCGACCACAAAGTTGCAGATAAGCTTTACCCCAAGCTTCTGGAGATAATCAATCTCCCGCTGCACGATCCTGCCGGGCAGACGGAATTCTGGGATGCCATAAGTCAGCACACCACCTGCCTCATGCAGCGCTTCGAACATTGTCACTTCGTGTCCGGCCAGGATCAGGTCGCCGGCCACTGTAATTCCAGCAGGTCCTGAACCGATCACGGCCACTTTTTTCCCGGTCTTGTTCTTTATCTCCGGCAGTTCAACATGGTCCTGGGCAGCTTCCCAGTCTGCGGCAAAACGCTCGAGCCGGCCGATTGCCACCGGGGCACCTTTTTTGTTCAGGATGCAGTGTATTTCGCACTGCTCCTCCTGCGGGCATACCCTTCCGCATACCGCTGGAAGGCAGTTCTTTTCTTTGATGATTTTGATCGCCCCGTTAAAATCCCCTTCATTGATGTGACGGATGAATTCCGGGATGTTGATTTCGACAGGACACCCCTCCATGCAAAAGGGCTTTTTACATCCGAGGCAGCGGCTTGCCTCCTCCAGTGCCATGACATCGGTATAGCCTGTAGCGACCTCCTCAAAATTTCTCCGCCTGATGAATGGAGGTTGTTTCGGCATCTCTGCCCTGTCGAGGTTTAATGTCTTTTTTTCTGGCATATTATTATCCTCCGCATCCTGAATGATGAACCAGAAATGCTTCTTCGGTGATATATTGTTTCCTTCTCTTGGCCAGCTCCTCCCAATCGACATACCTCCCGTCGAAATTCGGCCCGTCAACACATGCAAATTGCATTTTTCCCTGCACCGTGCACCGGCAAACGCCGCACATCCCCGTCCCGTCGATCATGATGGTGTTCAGGGAAACAATCACCGGTATATTATATAGTGAATATTGCTGTGTAGCCATATAAGAAAGGGTCGTGCAGCCATTTGCGATCACCCTGTCAGGCACAATTCCTGTTTCTCTGATGATGTCAACCCCCTCTCTGATATGTCCTTTATATCCGTAACTGCCGTCTCTTGTTATTTTAATTACCCGGTCGCTGAAAAGGCTGAGTTTTTCCTCCCAGTACAGCAGGTTCCTGCTCCGCCCCTCCATGATCGTGATGATCCGGTTCCCTTTCTCCTTCAACGCCCTGACTATGGGAAAAATAGATCCCATACCATAACAACCGCCGATGCAGATCACCGTTCCGAAGTGATCAATCTCCATCGGTTTACCCAGTGGACCGACCACAGTAGGGATCTTGTCGCCCGGTTTGAGCATAGCCAATTTACCTGTAGAAGTGCCCACCTCCATGAAAACGATCGTCAGGCTACCGTCGTCATGATTCCAGTCGGCCGGTGTCAGCGGAATCCTTTCAGCCCCTTCTCCCGCATGAACGATTACGAATTGGCCCGGCTGGATTTCTTCCACAATATCCGGCGCATGTACCACCAGCAAGTGGAGATTGGGGACAATCATCTTTCTTTCTAAGATCTCAAACATTTTTCCTCTTTATGTTTACAGGACAAGGATTAGTCTCAAATTCACCTTTTCCATCCGATTCCTGGAGAAACAGGAATCCTTTCGTAATATTCTTCCGGATGACCGCCCGGAATGTAATTCTTTTAGCTGCTGAAGCCAGCTCAACAATGTCATCGTTTTTCAGGTCCATTGCCTTTGCATCTGCGGGATTCAGCATGACATGTCCCGGCTGTACTAGCTCACCGAAACCCTCCAGCTTGTCGCTCAGGCTCAGGTTGTTGTAAACATGCTGATCCCTTTCGCGTATCAGTAAAAATGGATAATCAGCGCTTACTGCCTGAAGATCATTATGAACGGGATTGTTATTTCTTCCGGCAGATATTAAATAATCGTGCTTTTTCGATGCAACCCCGGTAATTTTTTCAGATTCCTGAAGAGGAATGCTGAATTCCAATGCCTGGATGATTTTTGCCAGCACCTCCTGATGAGGCAGTGAATACCCTTGTGGTGCTGCAACAGCATGGAACTTTTTAATCTGCCCCGTCGAACTCATATACGATCCGCCTGATTCACCCCAAAGGCAGGTGGGAAATATCACATCAGGATTCAGTCCGGAAGGAGCGGGGAATGCATTCTGATATATTTTATGCTTCACCGTCGGGAATTCCTCTTGGGGTGTGTCGCCAAGGAAATAAACCATGTCCACCCCACCATCTGCAATCTTTTTCAGAACATCATCCAACGGTTTGATGTCCAGGAGAGAAAGCAAGCCATTCAGGTTACCGAACTGGTTCGGCATGAAGAGTTTCGCCCCGGTCATTTTGACGATTTGCCTGATTAACTGCAATATTTCCCTGCCATTGCTGAGCGACATGATCTCGGGGGTTAAGATGATCATCTTCCGGTTGTTGCTTTTTAACGCCTTTACCAGCTCATTGACCTCTTTTGTGCCGTTTTTACCTGTTTCCAGGCAAGAGATGATCTTTCGGATATAATCCACTTCTTTTCCTGAAGCCGGTATCAGTCTCTTCCTGGCAAAGCGCGTGGTAGTAGATCTTAACCACCCGACCTCATAATAGGGAATCCCACCGGCAGCTAATGATTTGATAGCCATGGTCAGCGGACCATACCTGTAATTCCCGTTTAAAAAGAAAGAGACAATCAGGCCGGCATTTTTTAACTCTTCAATGGTAACTGATTCTCCGGCCATCTCCATATAATCAGGCAGATCCCCATCCATGCAGGAGGATGTTATCATGTCTGTTTTTAACACCTTTTCAGCAAAAATACCTGCAGAAGCAATCTCTTCCAGTGTCATGCCCGGCGAGATGAAAACCGCTGACCTGCCTGGCTCGATATCTCTGATTATATCTTTTGTCTTTTCAATAGCAAAATCCCAGGTGACAAAGCCATAACCCTCGGGGTACCTGAATTGTGGTTCCAGTATCCTCTCGGTCCTGTTCACAAGCTCGCTCAGGCAGAACCGTCCCTTCACACATAACTCCCCGCCCGATTCATGCGGCTTTCCTGGCGGGACAGTGCCGACGATCCTGTTTTTCAGGGTCAGCACCTGCAGGTCGCAGTTCAGACTGCAGAGCGGACAAACCGAAGGTTCATATTTTTCGGGCAGCCCCCACCATTTCCTGCTCTTCTCCGACATGGCACCGGTCGGGCATACTGAAACGCAGGCACCACAGAACTCACATTCGGCATCGATGTGGCTGTTATCGTAAGCGGGGCCGATCGTGGTCAGCTTGCCCCGCTGTTTAAGGGAAAGCACACTGCTTTTCCTGTGTTCTGTGCAGATCCTCACACAGCGGCCGCAGTAAATACACAGGTTATAATCCCTGTCGAAAAACGGATCATATTTCTCAACCGGGAAATCCCTGTACAAACCTGGTAATGTCAATTCGCTGATTCCCAGGTTGTCAACAATTCTTTGAAGTTCACAATCTTTATCCTTGGGGCACCACCGGCAACCTGTAGTCACACCCACTTTCCTGATCGTTTCCTGAAAGCCGGCGCATCCTTCGACATCCTTGCAGATCAGGCAGGCAGAAGGATGTTCGCTTAAGATCAGCTGAATCAAGTCTCTTCGCATCTCCTGCAGGGTTTGCGTTTCAGTCCTCACGATCATCCCCTCTTCCGCTATGGTGGTGCATGCGGTGGGAAATCCTTTTCTTCCTTCGATCTCGATAATGCATAATCTGCATCCACCGTAAGGAGTCAGCTCCGGATGAGCGCAAAGCGATGGAATGTAAATGTCGTTCTGCATGGCCGCATCGAGTATGGTAACGGCCATGCCGGTCTCGATGAGCCGGTTGTTGATCGTTATCTTCATTCTTCTTTCCTCGAGGTAATGATGATTGCATTTCCGGCGATGGCATCAAAACGGCATATTTCATAACATGCGCGGCATTTGATGCATTTATTGATATCCAGGTTATGCGGTTCCGAACGGGGACCGGTGATCGCCCCGGTCGGGCAAACACTTACGCAACGCTGGCATCCCGTGCACCTTTCTTTAAGCACCGTATATTCGATCAGCGAACGGCATACAAGCGCCTGACAATAGTATTGGTCCACATGCGCAATGTATTCATACCTGAAATACCGGAGTGTAGACAACACCGGATTCGGCGCAGTTTGCCCCAGGCCGCAAAGGGAGGTGGATTTAACCAGCTTTGCGAGAGATTCAAGCTTATCAAGGAATTGCGGTTCGGCCTGCCCATGGCATATTTTCTCAAGGATTTCAACCATATGGCGTGTGCCTACCCTGCACGGCGTGCATTTGCCGCAGGATTCTTTCTGGATGAAATCGAGGAAATAACGGGCAATATCCACAACGCAGGTGTCGGAGTCCATCACGATCAGTCCGCCGGAACCCATGATTGATCCCACAGAAGCAAGTGTTTCATAGGTGACGGGGGTATCAAGCAACTCTTTAGGAAGGCATCCCCCCGACGGCCCTCCGGTCTGTACTGCCTTGAATTCTTTCTGGGTCCCACCACCGATATCGTAAATGATTTTCCTTAGTGGAGTACCCAGTGGAACTTCGATCAGGCCTGTCCGCCTTATCTTGCCGACAAGCGAGAAGGTCTTGGTGCCAGGGTTGTTCTCAGTACCAAACTGCCTGTACCATCGCCATCCGTTCCGGATAATATGGGGGATGGTGCCAAGGGTTTCAACGTTGTTGATCACAGTCGGTTTCCCATGCAGGCCACTGATGGCCGGGAACGGGGGACGGGTGCGCGGCATGCCGCGTTTGCCTTCGATGGAATGGATCAGTGAAGTTTCCTCTCCGCAGACAAAAGCTCCGGCGCCCTCCTTGATCTTAATGTCAAATGAGAAGCCGGAGCCCAGGATATTTTTACCTGTCAGCCCGCATTCATCCATCTGTTTCATGGCATTCTCGAGCCGGATGATCGCAAGAGGGTATTCTGCCCGGATGTAAATGTATCCATGTGTTGCCCCGATTGCATAAGCAGCGATGAGTATCCCCTCCAGCACGGCATGGGGGTCGCTTTCGATAAGGAGACGGTTCATGAAAGCTCCCGGGTCACCTTCGTCGGCATTGCAGATCAGATATTTTACATCCGCTTCTGTATCCCGACAGGTGCGCCACTTCGTTCCAGTCCTGAATCCTGCTCCACCTCTTCCGCGGAGGCCGGAGTTATAGATCTCATCAATGATCTCATCGGGGGATTTGTCGAGCGCAGTTTTTAATCCAAGGTAGCCGTCGTTGGCAATGTAATGGGCGATATTCCCCGGGTCGATCAGACCGCAGTTTTTTGTCACGATCCGCACCTGGGGCTTAAGCATCGGCTGGTCAAAAAAAGCAGGGATGCCATCGTATGGCTGATCGCCGAAATATCCCAGGACTTTTTTACTGAACACTTCTTTTTCAACCAAATATTTATACAGGATAAGCTCGGCAGTCCTTTCATCGACATTCCCGAACGATATCCGGGGATTACCATGGGCGGCAATGTCCATGAGCGGCTCCAGGTAACAGGTCCCAATACAACCGACCTCTACCAGTTTTGCAGTAATATTATATTTCTGGAGTGTATCCAGGATAACCTGCCTGACTTTATCCGCACCGGCAGCCTTGCCACAGGATCCCATCCCAAGGTATATGACCGGTTCGGCAGAGCCGGTCAGGGTATTCCACTCGCCAGTGCTTTTCTCTTTGAGTGCGGTGTAGTTATTCATAGCTGCCCCACATCTCTTTAAGTTTGATCACATTGACCTTACTGTAAATGTCGCGGTTAATCTTCACGACCGGGGCCAGGGCACAGCAGCCCAGACATGCTACCCTGGCAAGATCGAACTTTTTATCGGTCGTGCTCTCACCGGGTTTGATGTTCAACTCCCTCTCGAAAGCTTCCAGTAAAGTCTCCCCGCCGCTCACGTGGCAGGCTGTGCCGAGGCATACGCAGATTGAATGCCGTGCGGGTTCTGTGAACCGGAACTGGGAATAAAACGATGCTACGCCAAATACCTGGTTTGCTGTCAGGTTGAGGTAGTCTGCAATTATTTCAACCATTTCATCAGAAATATACCCGTAAGCCTCCTGCGCTTTCTGCAGTAAGGGGATCAGACTACCCTCCTCCTCCGGGTAACGTTCGAGAATGTCGGCAATTGAGGTTCTTGTCAGTTCCACTGTAATCTTAGTTTATAATGAAGTCCTCTTGAAGAAAATGCAGTCGGTAAGGTCGGCTTCTCCCCAGGCGCAATCTTCCGCAAAGGTTTCGCAGCTAGGTGCCCCACACAGGCTGCAATCTTTTTTCGGGAGTTTTGTGAGTATCCTTTCCTTTTGTTTCATGCGTTTGATCGAAGTGGCTATATCGACTGCCAGTGACCTCGTTGGCCTGGGCAGGATGGGCTGTTCCATGAAATAATACCCGTCCCTGTACTTCTCCATCACCTCGTCTTTGTTAAAACCTACAGGTTCGCTATATCGCTTTTCAAGCATGATCGAATTGTGCCTCGAGATATAAGGGTTCTCTACACAAAATGCACCGGCGATACATCCTTGTGAACAGATAAATGCTTCGATATAATCTACATTCCTCAATCTTGAGTCTTCGATATCATCCAGGATCATCTTTACATTATCAATCCCTCTCACCGACATGCACCGTTCGGAGTCGAGGTGTTGCTGGATATGGCAAAGACCTCCCCAGCCCCTGCCATAGAAAAAGTAGTTTTCCGGTTCATCCTGTTTCCTGAAGTCCTGAATCTTCAATATCTCGGGAAGGATAATGTTGTAAATGTCTTTGATGGCGATGGCACCGTCGATCCAGGATTTTTCCTTCTCGGCAGGTTGCTTGATCGAAACGACCATGGCAGGACAGGGAGTGATATAAATAACGCCGATCTTATTGACAGGGATGCCCAACTCAGCGGAATATTTTTCCTTGGCTGTTTTGGCGGTGATCTCGCGGGGAACGTCGAAGGTGGAGATCAGTTCCATCAGGTTAGGATATCTCACCTGGATAAACCGGATGATTGCAGGACAGAAGGAGCTGATGATGGGTCTTCCCCCGGGATTTAATTTAAGGTGCTCGGAGATGACAAAACTCATATCGTGGGTTTCCTGGGAGGTATCGACCACCAGGTCGAACCCGATCTGTTTCAGGGCCTTGTGAATGAGATGTGGATGGATATTTAACCCGAATTGGGTATAAAGAATTCGGGAGGGAAGGGCGATTTTTAATTCAAACTTCTCGAAGTCACTGATCTCGTCGATGACAGGGACATAGACATTTTCCGGGCAGGCATTAATACATGCACCGCAGTCCACGCAAAGGTCATCAAAATAAATGATCTTATTTTGCCTGATCCTGATGGCCTTGGTGGGGCATGACCTGATGCATTTCATTCTCCCCGTGCACTTCTCAGGTATGATCACATGTGAATGAAAATATTTCATTTCACGTAAAAAATTGTCTCTATGGATGTCCCCTTATTGACTTCACTTTCAATCTTTAATTTATCAGAATTCTTCTTGATATTCGGTAGTCCCATGCCTGCGCCGAAACCCATAGCCTGTTGCTCTTCGGTAGCTGTCGAATATCCCTCTGTCATGGCCAGTTCGATATCTTTAATACCCTTTCCTTCATCATTGATGATAATGTCAATTTCCTTATCACTTGCCGTGAGTATTACGTGACCCCTTTTAGCATGCATCACAACGTTCATTTCTGCTTCATAAGTAGAGATGGCAACCCTTCTGACAAGCTGAGGATCATACCCGATGGATTTCAGGATCGTCTTGACCTGGGTGGAAATCATCCCGGCATTCGCAAAATCCTGTCCGTCGATTGTGAAGGTATGTGTGGTGATGTATTCGGCCTTTTTTGCCGGTTCAGAAATGGCTTCAGCAACCGGGACTTCGCCTTCGATACCGGCAATTTTCACGCAAGCTTCATACATGTCATCATCTGTGGACAAAACGACGAGGTGCTTATCTTTGGCAAAATCGAGGATATCAGAGTCGGGCACTTTGCTTCTCAGGAAAATGATCCCTTTAAATTCGGCCACATAAGCAGAAACGGCGGCCTGGACCGTATTGAGCCCTGTCAGCAGCAGTGAACCAGCTTTTCCATAGGCAAGAACATCGCTCATGAGATCGGAAGCATACACGCCGGTAACATACTTGCCATTGAGCCTGTCACCAACGAATACACTCGCTTTAAGCGCATCCCGGATTTTTTCGATATCGATGAAATGATTCCTGCCTCGTTGCATCCTGCAAGAATTAACTTATTTAATACCTGCTTCAACGAGTTTCGTTGCCAGTTCAAAAGTTGACAATGGGCTGCTCAGGATGATCACATGAAAACGATTAGCCAACTCAATGGTATCTTCAGGCACTTTTTTATTATAAGTGACAACCACCGCTGAAATGTCAACCAGGTTGGCGGCCGAAACGATATTCTTGTGCGATTGCACCGTCAGCCAAAGATTGCCCGGTTGTGCACTGCTCATGACATCCGAAAGCATGTCGGAGATAAAAACACCGGAAACATCCCTTTCGTCAATAACAGTGAGTACATTGAGTGCAAGTCTGTCAATAATTTCCTGCAGCTTCATGACTTTTCTCCTTTTTATTTTATTTGTTTATTATTGTTCAGTGGCTTTTAAGCTAAGCAAACCGACGTCCTTGATGACTTCGGCATAGCAATTTTCGATATTGCTGATCATCTCATAGGAAACGATCTTTATCTTTGATTTCGAGGTCTTGCGTCGTTGGTTGAAATATTCTTCCAGGTTTTCTATCTTTTCCTGGTCAAGCCGCTTCACTTCATTCATGGGCAGGAACCCGTAAGCGACATATACCCAGGTTCGTTCTTTTTCAAGCTCTTTCCTGAGATGATCCACTTTACAGTTTTCATCGCAACCAGTGCACATCATCAGGCCCAGCAGTTCGTCATAAGGTACAATTATATGGCAACAGGTGCATTCCAGTTCGAAGCGGAATGTCTGGGCACTCTGCATGACATTCCAGAAATGTTCCCCATCACGGTATTCCTCGAGAGGTGGCTTCTCATCAAAGGAGAAATAACAGGAAGTCTTGTGACATTTAAAACAATTCTCAGTGATGATGAAACCCGGCCGGACATTGATCATCGTCCACTGGTGTATGCACTTTTGCTCCTTCATATTTACCTCCATTTGAGGATAAAACAATGTTTTAATTGAGGACAGCCATTATGAAGATTTGTCAACAAATCAAATATAAGATATCAAATATAAGGAATAAAAAAGGAATTGTATCTTTTGATGAAAAAAATAAAAATACGTTTCAGTATTACTAGTGGATGAGTCAATCTACTCTTTGCTTTTTTTATAATCTGAAACTCTCAGGTACTATCTTACTTTAGTCGGTAGTAAACCAAATCGCCCGTTACAAATTACGGAATGGCCATTGCATGGACTTAGCGGATATTTGAGCGCGCCGTTGCCCCCTTTCGGAGTTTTGAGTTTTCAGTTTTCAGTTTTGAGTTGGGGACTTATTTAAACGGGCGAACGAGCGAACGAGCGATATGTTCAGGCTGTCAACTGGTTAGCTACTGGGTTTGCAAAGGCGGACTTTACTAAGTTTTTTTAATTATAGACGTCGATTAAGTAAGTTCTCTAACAAGCAATTTCAAAAATCGCTATTAAAATTTCAGCTATGACTACAATGGCCATGATAACAATAACAATCCACGGAGCATTAATATTCTTAGTCCATCTATTTACCCAGCGTGGTATTTCTTGATCTGCGCTGTTTAGTCCTAATTTTTCACGTGTTTCTTAAAGTCTGTTTTTGTTTATAATTTGATATGCCCTTTCATTGATCATTTGAATTAATAATCCAAAAGTTATCATGGGTATTGCCCAGTAGATCATTTGTCTGAATAAATCCTGATTATTAAACAACTCTGAGTTAGCAACTCCATAAAGAGTAATTGACAGTGTATAGGCTGACACAGGAATCAACCAGAATTGGTAATCATAATGTCTACCAGTAACATTAAGCTCCTTGTAGTTTTCGATATTATGCTGGTAATTGTTTTGTTTTGAATTGTCCATATCGTGATATATTTAGTTAAGCATGCTTTATAATGTTCGAAATCAAAGGACTGGGACATGTATGTATCGACGAACAGTAATTTATGCGGCTATAAGGGCGTTTTATGCTAACATCTTGAGTGAATTATCTTTTTGAATACTAAGGAATTCTACAAAACCATTAATAAATCTGAATTTTCCGATTTCGTCATCATCCCAATCTTGAATCGCTAATTTTTGTGTTTGATTATCTTTAATAAATAGCTTCGTTGCTTCATAAACGTAAAAAATTGGTCTATCTCTTGGGTCAAAATTATTGCTATTAAATAGCATTCTGAAATTATTAAGATACGATATTGTTTTATTGCCTTCTCCAAAAACAACATGGCATATAGCATCAATATCTTGCGCAGAAAGTTTCATTTTTTCTTTAAATTCAGGAGAATTAATTAGAAGCTGTTCGAAATGATAAATGATAAAACCTTGTGTAAAATAAGCACATTCTTTTCCATTATTTATTTCCGCTTTTTCTAGCATCGGAATAAGTGCTTTATTATTCTTGTCTGGTAAAAACAAAAGCTCAAAATGATAAAGCGGCGCTAAGGCAAACCATATTTGTAATGCTAATTTATTAGGAAGTAATATTTTTTTATCAATTGCTTTCATTGTTGCTGTTATTACTTCTATATACGTATAGTTTATTTTATCGACATTAGAGTATAAAATCGGCCTAAAATAATCACCAAAAATTCCTCTTGTAAGAAATGTTTTTATTTTACCATGTTGCATTATTCCACCTGCCATTTTCTGAGATTTACCATTTAGGTTAAGTAACTCTGTCAATACAGTTATTATATTTCCAATATGGATGAAATATAAGTTGCGTTAGCCTCCCCGTATAGAAAAGTAACAACACTTTTCAAGCAGATAAGCTTTTCACCCAAATCATTTCATAAAATTAGACAAAGGCCTGTCAATATCCAAATTATTAATAAAATCCGGGTTGGGATATTAATGACATACTACCATCTTATAGTCCTACAGTCTTAGCGTCTTACCATCCTAAAGTCCTTTCATCAAATTCTTTCCTCTCCACCGGGTATATTTTCTAAAAATCCCGATAAATAGAAAAATCAACAGGATAAAACTGGAGGTCGCAATTTGCGACCTCCAATTGTTATATTAGATTCTTAACTAATAAAAAAATGTGAAAATGAGCGCAAAGAATTTCCTGATGCTCCCCGAGGAAACCATCATGAGTAAGATCTATCTTATCCGGGGTAAAAAAGTAATGCTTGACAGGGATCTGGCAGAACTTTATGGTGTTGATACAAAGCAGCTAAAGCGAGCAGTTCGCAGAAATGAAAGGCGATTTCCGCCGGATTTCGCATTCGGACTCACGCAGGATGAGTTTGGAATCTTGAGGAGCCAATTTGGCACCTCAAGTTGGGGCAAAAGGAGAGTGTGTTTTCCACGATTTATCAGTCCTGAAAGGACGTCAGATAGTACCCCCGTACGCCAGTCCGGGGTTGAAAGGTGCAATTCAAATATAGAGTCCCGTAGGGACGACAGATGATGAGATGACGCAAAGATATTTTCTGTCGTCCTTACAGGACTTGATTTGTACGCGCTGCCTTTATCCCCGGGACTGACGTCCCGGGCTACTTTCAAACATCCCTTCGGGATGATTAAAAACATTGATTTTACCTACTTCGCTTCTATATCGTTTGTTGGCCTGTTCGTTCTTTCGCCTAATTAAATGGAACATCGTCCATCCCGCCGGTAGGCGGGCAGGCGTCCATGTTCAATCGTCCATGAATTCCACGCCCCCATGCCACCATGCCTCCATGCTTAATTGTCCAACTGCCCACTGCCAACTGTCAACTGCCTACTTCCCGCAGCCTTCTCCTGTCAACTATCCTGATCATCCGGCGGTCAACCCGGAGGATCCCTTCCTGTGCCATTTCACCAAGTGCGCGAGCCAGGGAAGGACGTGCGACCCCAAATTGCTCGGCGAGGTCGTTCTGTGTTAGAGGTATTTCAACCATGTCCTTATCCGGTCCGGCCAGACCCAAGATATACTGGGCGATCTTGCCCTTTATGGTTTTAAAGGAAAGGAATTTAAGTTTACTGGCCAGCATCTGCGTCTGGCTGGAAACGACATTCAGGAAATTCTGCAGTATCCTGATATCGGCTTGTAGCATCTTCATGAAATCATATTTGGGAATGTAAAGAATCCGGGTCTTTTCATTAGCCATGACATTCACCGGGAATTTGTTCTGCTTGCCAAAGATAAACGCCGCAGCAAGAGCACGCGGAGCGACGATGTCGTCTATTTTAATGATCTTTCCTGAGAAGTCCTGCATCTCCCCTTTCATGCTGCCTTCAAGGACGACCATAAGAAAATTGACCGTTTCCCCGCTGAAGGCTGCTATTTCGCCTACCTCATAAGTTTTTGTGAAATGATGTGATTTGCTGAAAATCACTTCAAGTTCTTCTTCAGTGAGGCCAATGAAAATCGGGCAATGGATAAGTATTTCGTACATGCAGATAAAATTAATAAAATTTGAGATGCCATTTCATTTCTTTGTAACATTTGTTACACTGTAGCTTGATGAACCATTATACTTTTGCGGTAGAAGACAGAAGTCAGAAGTCAGAAATTACAACCTTAAGTCGACTTTATTTCAATGTATTTCTCTTTATTTCAATGTATTTCAATGTATTTCAATGTATTTCAATGTATTTCAACTCAGTGACAATCAATAACCACTAACAAATAACAATGCTACGCGAAATAATCAAAATCGATGAAGACAAATGTAACGGGTGCGGGCTATGCATCCCTTCATGCCCTGAGGGAGCCCTGCAAATTATTGACGGAAAAGCACGATTGGTAAGCGATCTTATGTGTGACGGCCTCGGGGCCTGCATCGGTGAATGCCCGGAAGGCGCAATCAAAATCGAAGAACGCGAAGCGGAACCCTACAACGAAAAAGCTGTGATCAAAGAGATCGTGAAGTTCGGCGAAAATACTGTGATTGCTCATCTTAAGCATCTGCTCGACCATAACGAAATGGTTTATTTTGAAACTGCCGTGGAATACCTCACGGATCACGGCCATAAGTTTTCCTTTGATGTCGGAAAAGCGTTGGATAAGGTTTACCAGAATAGCCTCAGCGGAGTTGGATGCGTTACAGGCGGATGCCCCGGCTCAAGGGTCATCGAATTTCCTATTGATATAGATCAGGTCGAAAAGGCCGGTAAAGATGAACCAGCATTTGTCGCTGTCCCTGTCTCAATAAAATCAGAACTCCGCCAGTGGCCGGTGCAGATGCACCTTATCAATCCCGGCGCATCCTACTTCAGGAACGCTGATGTCGTTCTCGCAGCCGATTGCGTTGCTTTTTCCGTGGGTAATTTCCACCAGGAGTACCTGCAGGGTAATAGCCTCGCTATTGCCTGCCCCAAGCTGGATTCCGGCAAAGAGGCTTATGTCGAAAAATTGAAAGCCATGATCGATGAATCAGAGATCAAATCGCTGCAGGTCTTGGTAATGGAGGTCCCCTGCTGCAGCGGACTGGTGCACATCGCCCAGATCGCCCGTGATGCTGCCAGCCGTAAAATCCCTATCAGAAAAACCGTTATCAGCATCAAAGGGGAAGTGCTGATGGAGGAATGGATTTAGAAAAGCAAAGGGCTTAGAACAAAGTACTATTTAAATTAGTCCTCAACTTAAAATTCAAAATTTAAAACTTAAAATTAATTCTAGTCCCGAACTTAAAATTCAAAATTTAAAATTTAAAATTAATACTATGGATACTCAACTATTTTCCCATTCGCAAATCATCAATTTCACCGAAAAAGTCGATTACAGCCCGGAAGGCATCGTAAGCAAGCGGGTGATACAAAAAGAAAAGGGCAATGTAACCCTTTTTGCATTCAACAAAGGACAGAAACTCAGCGAGCATTCGGCTCCTTTTGATGCCATGATACAGGTTCTCGAAGGTCAGGCCGAAATTCTGATCAACCGCGTGCCTTTTATGCTGACCGGCGGCCAGGCTATCATCATGCCGGCTAATATACCACACGCTGTGAACGCCACAGAGAGGTTCAAGATGTTGCTGACAATGATCAAGGAGTAAAAAATTCCAAATTCCAAATTTCAAATTCCAAGTTTCTAGTTTCAACTTTCTAATTTCAAAATCACCATGAGTGAACTAATCAATAATTCCGAAAGAAGAAAGGAACTTCTTAAAAAAATGATCCTGAAGCTTCATGCCGGTGAATCGGTAGATGAGGTGCGAAAAGAACTGATCACATTGCTGAAAACCATCCCTTACGGAGAAGTAGTGGAAGTCGAGCAACAATTGATCAACGAAGGCGCCCTGAGCAATGAGGAAGTGCTGAAATTCTGCGATCTCCATACGCAGGCGCTGGATGGCCATATCGACCTGTCAGGGATGAGAATCGTCCCCCCGGGGCACCCTGTCGATACGTTTAAACGGGAAAACGCAGAACTGCGAAAGGTCGCTGGACAGCTCGAAACCCTGTACAAGCGGATTGATACACTTAAATCAGAGCAGGAGATCCCATCCTTTTTCATGGAAATGAAATCGCTCTTCAACAGCCTTATGGATGTCGAAAAGCACTATGTCAGAAAGGAAAACCTTCTTTTTCCGTACCTTGAAAGGTACGGTATTACAGGCCCCCCAAAGGTGATGTGGGGCAAACATGATGAGATCAGGGAGTTACTGAAAGCTTCCATTGAACTGCTCGGGAGCCCGGAAGGATTTACCATGGAAGACGCAGAAACTGCAGTTAAAATGATCCTTCAACCTGCATCTGCGGCTGTAGCAGATATGACCCTGAAAGAGGACCAGATCCTCCTACCCATGTCATACGATAAACTGACGGAACTGGAATGGTACGAGATCTGTAAGCAGACGCTTGAGATCGGCTTCTGCCTTTACGACCCGGATGTAGAATGGAAACCGGAAAATACCGAAGCGGACATGACGGAATCCCACGATTCAGATTTGATCCATTTGCCCTCCGGAAGCTTTACCAAAACTGAACTCCAGGCCATTCTCAACATCCTCCCGGTAGATATGACCTTTGTCGATAAAAATGAAAAGGTCAGGTACTTCAGCCAGGGAAAGGAAAGGATCTTCCAGCGCAGCAGGGCTATTCTCAACCGCGATGTCAAGCTCTGCCATCCTCCTTCCAGCGTTCACATCGTTGAACAGATCCAGGAAGATTTCAGGAGCGGGAAAGAAGACCATGCCCCGTTCTGGATTCAGATGAAAGGGAAGTTTATATTTATCGAATACTACGCCCTCAGGGATGATAACGGCAATTTTCTCGGAACACTCGAAGTTTCCCAGGATCTTACCGAAAGACGCGCACTCAAGGGCGAACAAAGAATTTTATCTTATCATAAAACTGAATAAACAATGGAAACTGAAAAACTTATCATAACACCTAAAACCAAGGTCCATGACCTTTTGAGCGCTTATCCCGAACTGGAATCATTATTGATTGAGATGGCGCCTGTTTTCAAAAAATTACAAAATCCGGTTTTGCGGCGGACTATTGCCCGTGTCACTACCCTTCAACATGCCGCAATAGTCGGTGAGATCCCGGTGCATTCACTCGTAAATGCATTGCGAAACCGCGTGGGACAGGATATCCTGGAAGGTATCGAATCTGTTCCCGGCAGATCAGATAAACAACCATCATGGTTTAACCGTGAGAGGATCGTCAAACAGCTTGATGCCCGGCCAATAATAGAGCAGGGCGGACATCCGCTCGGAGATGTCCTGACAGACATCCGCGGCCTGAAAGCAGGCGATATCTATGAGCTGATCACGCCATTTCTCCCGGCCCCTTTGATTGAACGGGTGGTTGACCAGGGATTCGACGCCTGGAGCAAAAAAGAGGCTGAAGATATTATCAGGACTTATTTCTATAAAAAAGGATAAAACTGGTTAGTCGTTAGTGGTTAGTGGTGGTTACTGCTGACCGCTGACCGCTGACCGCTGACCGCTGACTGCCGACTGCCGACTAATCTTTTCCTTCCTGAAAAAAAAACATCGGTGCAATTTTCTTAACTTTACGGTGTTAATATTTATGACTTTCGAAATTCCGGTACCGGGCATTCGATGGTTACTTTTATTGCCTGTTATAATTAAAACCTTGATTAATGGCTCCATTCACATTGAAAACGAAATATTTAATACTCACCATCCTGATCGTGCCTTTTATTTATTTCTCAAGTCTACCAGCAATAGGATTTGGCCAGGTTACCGATACTACGATCACGCCAGATGACCTTTATCAGACAGATGACATCCCGGATCCCGATTCCCTTATCAATAAAGGAAATCAATTGATTAATGATGTTGACCAGGCTGATAAGATCCTGAATGAATCCATTACTATAGGTATGCTCGATAGCCTGACTTCTATTCCTTACTTCCAGGATTATTATTTTAATACGGACACTTCTTTATTAAATGTATATAATTTTCCCATGGGGCACGTCCCTGTTTATTCTGATTCTGTTTACAGAGCAAGGATTGAAAAACTGGATCAGGAAACTCCTCTCGATTTAACCTATAACCAATCGGTTAAATCATTTATAGAATTATATGCTGTGGGAAAACGTCAACTCATGTCAAAAATATTAGGCCTGAAAGAGATCTATTTTCCGATGATTGAGGAATACCTGGATAAATATGACATTCCATTGGAAATGAAATACCTGGCCGTTGTGGAATCCGCCTTGAATCCCACTGCCGGTTCACGAGCCGGGGCCAAAGGGCTATGGCAATTCATGTATTACACCGGTAAGCTTTATGGCTTGAAAGTGACTTCCCTTACCGACGACCGGTTTGACCCATATCTGGCCACCGATGCGGCATGCCGGCATTTACGTGATCTATACGCTATGTTCGGCGATTGGAACCTGGTCATGGCAGCTTATAATTCAGGTTCCGGGAATGTGAAAAAAGCCATCCGAAGAGCCGGTGGAGTATGTGATTATTGGGCAATCTGGCCTTTTCTTCCCAAGGAAACCCGTGGCTATGTCCCCGCTTTTATTGCCGTGAACTATGTTATGAGTTATGCGTCAGAACACAACCTGTATCCGCTGGATCCAGGTATTCTCTATGGTGGGATTGATACTATCTGGGTTAGCCAGCCGCTGGCATTCGACCAGATTTCCGAATTCCTCAATATTTCAAAGGAAGAAATAGAATTCTTAAATCCGGTTTTTAAATCTGGCATAATTCCCGCTTATAATGGGAAAACTTACAGCCTGCGCCTGCCAAAAGACCAGGCCTTGAAATTCGCCGAAAATGAGCAATCTATATATAATTACAAGAGTAAAAGCGGGCTGGAAAAAGAAAAACTGGTCGTAGAAATTAAAAAAGCAACGGATCGACAATACCATACCGTGAGATCTGGTGAAAGCCTAGGCCTTATCGCCAGGAAATACAATGTTTCCGTAAAACAAATCCAGCAGTGGAATGGGATGAAAGGTACCATGATCCATCCCGGCCAGCAACTTGTGGTTATTCCTTCTTCAAATTATGCCTATGTCCCTTCCTCATCAAATACAAAATCATCGCAAAAAACTGCACAGACATCAACTGCCACAAATAGCGCTCCTTCAACTTCAAAACCTGCTGCAACTTCCGCCGAATTTCACTATGTGAAATCGGGGGAAAACCTGGCCATGATCGCCCAGAAATATGGATGCTCCGTGGATAATCTGAAAGCCTGGAATAATCTCAGGAACAATACGATTTATCCTAAGCAGAAACTGAAAGTCTCGGGCGAAACGGCACTGGCCCAATCAATAGAACCTGATCCTGCTCCAGCTAAAGTGACATCAAATCCAGAAAATAAGTATTTCTACTATACCGTAAAGAAGGGTGATACGCTTTGGGACATTGCCCAGCAATACAAAGGGGTTTCTGTTGATGATATCAAAAGGTGGAATAATATGGGAAACTCATCCAAACTGCAGGTCGGGCAGAAACTCAAAATTGGCAGGAATGGTTAAACGATTAATTCTCCTGGCGCTTTTATCATCCTGCAGCCTGGGTAAATCAGGGATGTTCCCTTCAACCGGCACTGTTAATGAGTTGCTGATCATAACCAATGATAAAGGCCAGTGGGAAGGGCCTTTAGGAGATACGATCCGGGCTTTCTTCGGGGCTGAACAGGTTGGGCTTTCCCAGCCGGAACCTGTTTTCGACATGCTTAACATTGCCGATGAAAATTTAAATGACATATTTAAAAAATTCCATAATATTTTCATCGCAGATATAAACCCGCAGGCAACCCAAACGACATCGGAAATGAAACAAAATCTTTGGGCCGGGCCGCAAAGAGTAATCAAGATAACAGCACCGGACCTGCAATCCTTTTATAAAGAATTCGACCTGAAGAAAGAGACCTTTATCAAGCTATTTATTGAACTGGAGCGGCTAAGGACCCTTTCTATCAACAATATGGCAATGGATATCAAGCTTTCCGATATCGTGGCGAAAAAATTCGGCATCAAACTTCCTCTGCCGGAAGGATTCTATCTTGCAAAAGAAACAAAAGATTTTCTCTGGCTCAGGCATAAAGTTACTAAAGTCAAACAGGCCCTGGAACTGGGCATCATGATATATACCATGGACTATCATGATACGATCGTTTTTAATCCGCGACATATTATCCGATGGAGAAATACCATTACCCTGGAATATATTCCGGGACCGTCGCCTACATCTTTTATGAAAGTTGCTGAAGAAAATGTACCGCCGGTTTTCGATACAATAACGGATTTTCCGGGAGGCTATGCTGTAGAAACCAGGGGCTTATGGGAAGTTGAAAATGATTTTATGGGCGGGCCTTTTATCAATTATACCTTTATCGATACGGCAAATAATAAAGTCATCACACTCGATGGCTATGTGTATAATCCAAATGATGTAAAGAAATATTACCTGCGGGAACTGGAATCAATCTTCTTTGCCGTAAAATTTATTTCCCGGCAATAAGATCAATCCTTTTTGTTTTCTTTTATGAAGATGGTCGTGATCGTGATATCAGGTCTCGTTTCTTCGTTGATAAGCTTTCCTTTCTCATACCGGCCTAAGAGAATGGTGTCGAAAGTCCCTGAAAACACCATGTAAACACTGCTCTCTGCTTCTTTATAAATCCAGTTCCCCTCCAAAACAGAGAAACCGGCATGGACCTTTGCCGTAAAATCTTCCAGCAATTCATAGCTGATCGCTTTCTGGCTTTCTTTCGAAGCTTCAAGGGTGCCGGGATCTATCCGTAAATTAGTGTTGAATTGAACATCTTCCACCTTCCACATACCGGCAAGCTTTTTTTCAATGGGTTTGGAACAACTAAACAATAATGCTCCGGAAATTAAGATGACAAGGGGAAATAATACTTGGTTTTTCATGGTATCAGTCTTTTATTGATTTTATAACTTTGATGAATCTCAGAATCTTCTGTAATTCCAGGCAAAACTAAGGAAAAATCAGGAAATCCGGTTAAAGCCTGACTTCTTTGTTTACTACGGAGAAACGGAGATGTGGAGAACGGGCAACTCCGAAAGGTTTTTGTGCTCTTTTTGAGGTTTTCAGGAAATATTTTCATTTGTGAATTTTCCTATCTTTAAGGTGCTTATTAATGCTTCTTTACAAAACAGCAATCCTATAATAAATTGAAAAAACTTTTGCAAATTTTGTTAGTTTTTATTGCCAATTTCTCCTTAGCTCAAAATATCTGGGAGCCTGTTAATTTCCCTGATACACTCGGCCCGAAAGCCCTGAATGCAGAAAAGGAGGACATCCTGTTTGTCGCGACAGGAGCGGATAATGAATTTTTCGGGCTTTTCAGATCATATGATGATGGAAACACCTGGGAATTGTTAGATGTAGATACAACAAGCCCTTATATTAATATTTATACAATCCGGTATAATCCGGAAGGTATTCTGTTCCTGGGTGCTAACGGTACGATATACAGGTCATCTGACGATGGTAATAGTTTTGAACAGGTTTATTCGGGCGGCGGTAATATTTTAAAAATTAGTTTTTCACCTTCCGGTGATATTTTTGCTATCGGATGGTCAGACATATTACGATCCTCTGATAACGGTAATACCTGGGATATTGTTTATCCCAATAATGGTGTTCAATACTTTGGCGATATGGCTTTCGGATTAAATGGAGAAATCTATGCTGTATGTGTGGATTTTCAATACATAGGGCCTGGTTTTTACCGGTCGCTTGATGGTGGAGATACCTGGGAAAATATTGGAATAACTGATTCCTGGCTGTATTCTATTCGAGTTAACAATGAGGGGACTATAATTGTCAGTGGAGAGATGGGTAATTTTACTTCAAATGATGGTGGTCAAAGTTGGACCCCAGTTTATTCTATTCCAGCACAAGTAATGGAATCTGATGCATTTGATAATCTGATTGGCGGCTGTCACATCTGGGGTTATGGTTGCTGGTTTTCGGATAACTGGGGTGAAACCTGGATAAGTTTAGTTGATACAGTTATCAATACTCCGGTAAATTTTTAAGCAGCTAACCTCCCGATGCTCAAACACTCGTCATACAACAGACGGATTTTTTCGCAACTCAGGTCGAGAGCTAACTTTGAAAAAATTAAATCAGTGATATA